>DAOUFH010000156.1:0-7016 GCA_034429955.1 Dehalococcoidales bacterium | reverse complement strand
CTCGCCTACAATAAAGCCGCCGGTCAGACTGCCGCTGCCGAACGGCGTGCTGACCGTGACATCTCTGAGACCGGCTTCCGCTTCCGCCACCACGGTGATACTGGCCGTAATATTTTGCGGATTAACCACTACGAAACTTTTCACCGCTATACCGCTGCCCAGTCGCACTTCACTGGCGCCGTTGAAGTTTTCTCCGGTCAACGTAATTTCCCTGGTCACTCCCGCATCTGCCGTGGCGGGAGATATCGCAGTGATAACCGGAGGATAATATCTCAGGATGGCTCCGGAATTTCCCACCGCAAAAATATCATGCTCCGAGACACCCCATACCGCATTCAACGTCCGGATGGTATCTCTGCTCATCGCAACGAATTCCGAACCGTTGTAATGCAGGACTACACCGGCATCTCCTACGATAAAAACATCTGTCCCGCCGGTGCACCATACTCCGTTTAAATTCACCGTGGTGCCGCTGCTCAGCGCACTCCAGGCGGTCCCGTTGTACTTTAAAACAGTTCCTGACTTACCTGCTGCATAAACGTTGTTATCGACAAGACCTGAAGTCCCCCAGACGCCGTATAAATCATTGGTGGTACCGCTGCTCACGGCACTCCAGACGGTCCCGTTATAATGCAGAATATTACCGGCCTGACCTACGGCGAAGATATCATTGGCTGCTCTGCCCCAGATACCGGTCAAATTGCTGGCAACCGGTACAACCACTATGCTCCAGTTGGTGCCGTCATAATGCAAAAGAGTACCGGAATTACCCGCTGCATATATATTGTCGCCGGCGGTTCCCCAGATACTGTTGATATCATTGGTGGTACCACTGCTCATCGGGCTCCAGCTTAAGCCGCTGTAATGCAGGATTACTCCGGAGTCACCGGCTGCAAAAACGCCGCTGCTGCCAGTACCCCAGACGCAGTTCAAATTCTGCACAGTCCCACTGGACAGGACATTCCAGGCAGTACCGTTATAATACGTAATGCTTCCGCCATCACCGACCGCAAAAACATTATGGTCGTCAAGGTACCAGACTCCCCGGAGATTATTGGTGCTTACGCCGCTCACACTCACCCAGGCATTGGAGACGGCGGCGGACAGCGGTATATATACCAGCAAGACCAGAATTAACAGGATAATTCCGGCCGGAACCGCCAATCGTTTTCCGATTTTAGTCATTTTTCAATCTCCCGTTTCTCGAGCTTATAGTTTTTTGATGATACCTGATTGTAACATAAATAGACGTTTTTTAGACCATCCCGATCCAGATGCCTGTTTTAAGGTAAAACCTTTAGCTTTGATTACTCCCCCTATCACTGAAGGCTGACGACTGCTGTCTGACGGCTATTATATTTACATACCTTCCCTTTGATGCTATCATTGGCTTTATCTGAGACCCCTGACACAATGCTATATATATAAAATTAACTCCGGTCACAGGGTTGCGATGAAGCAAATTACCACTGCGCTCATAATTATATTATCGCTGTTACTGCTCTGCCCCGTTCTGGCGCAGGCGGCTCCGGCTGTGGCCGTCGCCGAGAAACAACTCAACTTCGTGTTTCTGCACGGCTACAACGGCAATGATTCAGCCCTGCAACTGCTAGAAGATGCCGTTGTTGATAAATTACCCGCCTATGTTACCAACTATCAATATGATAATCCCGGCATCGCTATTCAGAGCGATACTCTGAGACGCAGTTACCCCAATAATGTAGATATAGATACCTGGGCTAAGAATATCGCCGACAGCATCAATCGCCGTTTTAAGGATAAAAATAATATTGTCCTTATCGGTCACAGTATGGGAGGCAAAACCGCCCTGTATGCTGTTGCTAACAACATCGGCGGAATAGCCGATAAAGTCGCCATGGTGGTTACTATCAACAGCCCTATCAAGAGCCTGGTAGATTATTACTATATCGGGGGTGATTCAGCTCTTGATTTCTGGGGGGCCCAACTGGTTATAAAGGATGAAGGCGCTCTGGAGTCACTGGTAAACTATGACAGTTCTCAAGACGGGCAGTGGGTAGCCTCTCATAAACACTGGCTGGCGCTCATTTCCAGTGAATCCTATCCGGACAGCAGCCAGTTTGATACCGGCGGTATCGACCCATTACCACGGATAATGGATGATTCCATAGTTCCCATTTCGTGCCAGTATGCCGATGGCGCCGATGTGGTTTATTATGGGGAATATGCCCACAGTGACTATACCGAAAAAGCCGAGGTTTCTGCCCACATGGCTGATGAGATATTAGGGTACATTTTTGATAAAAACCAGACTTTCTCAGCTTTAGCCAGGTCCGGTTCTTTTGAGCATAAAGCCGGCCTCCTGCCCGGCACAACGCGCTGGCAGGATATCGTCGGCGATGTGCTTTTCACCAGCGGTACGCTGGTACACGAGAATACCTCTTATTTCAAGCTGGACGAGTGGGAAGATGTGGTCGGTGATTATATCACCGGTGATTCGCGCAGCCGTTTCCAGATTACCCAGATCAAGTCTTTTCCCCTTTTTACCGGCATCACGCAATCAGGCTGGTTAAGCGATATTGATTACCAGGACGGCAGAATATATATCAAGAGCCGGGCAGCCCCGCAAAGTAAAGTCCAGGTAGACTGGAGCGTCTATCAGCAGGGCTTTTTACCGGAAGGTATTGAACGTGACCATTATGAAGTCGAAATCGAAACCGGGTCCCAGTTCACCAGCATCTCGGCAATAGACTGGGAAACTACCGACCCGCAGGATATCAGGCTTAATATCTCTTCCCAGGCCCAGAGCCCTCTGCGCTGGTTCAAGGTTCAATGGCGAGTTTACTATAAAGAGATCAGACAGCGACAAATTATCGATGAGTTGCCTGTTCAGTCTTCCACGGAGTAGCCGGTTAATAATCTGTTATCCGCCGAAGGCCGTTTTGATATTGACCAAATTTACTAAGGACTGTCTGGTCAACACGCCGGCTATCTTTTCATCCTCTATCACCGGAACATAATCAATCCCAAGCTCGTTCATATCCTCAAACAGTTCATCGGCAGACTGTTCCGGAGCGGTTGTTTTTATTTTGTCAGACGGCAGCATAATTGAACTTAGGGCCGTGCTGTTCCAGCGCCTGCGGGCCAGTGATTTAAGTTGGTTAAGAGTTACCATCCCGTCCAATTTCCCGTCTTCAGCTATCAGAATATACCTCCAACCTTTGACCAGCACCTGCTCCTGCAGCAGTTGTCCGATATTGGTCTGCCCCGGAGCTATATGATAGTCTGTACTCATCACGTCTTTAGCCCTGACATTCTTTAGTATTCTGTATATTCTGCTTTGACGGCGGATATTGCCCGCGGCAATCTGGAGAGACCAACCTGATACTACTATCAGTAAACCGATTATCCATTGCTGTGTGATTATAATCAACAGGACGCCGGCGAATATGCAGACCAGGCCGATTAACAGACCGATGAAACTGGCTATAGCGGTTGCTTTATAATAATCTCCCGAAGATTTATATAAGACCCAACGCAAGACCCGGCCGCCATCCAGCGGAAAGGCGGGAATAAGGTGTATCAGAAACAGGGCCGCAAATAAATAGGTGATCCACTGGGCTATCCCGGCCGGAACGGGATTATTGGTATTGATAAAGGTAGCATAGATTCCATAGCCTATTACCGCGATTACCAGATTGGACAAAAAGCGAGCCGTGTACAGCAGCGGCTGGTGAACGATTGCGATATTATGCCTGCTCTGCTGACTCACTCCACCGAAAGCGTATATTGTAACTCTTCTCACCGGCAAATTTTTATTAAACACCGCAATACCCAGAATGTATTCACGTAGCACCATCAATATCAAAAACAACAGTGCAACAGACAGCCCGAAAACCACTCTTTGTACCAGAGTATAGTCTTCGGGGAAGTGAGTGGTGACCATCGCCGTTAATATGGCAATTATGAATATCCAGGTAAAATGTATCCTGATTCTCATGCCGGTTTTATCTTAACTCCCCAGTCTTTCATTATAGTTGGCTATCCGGTTTATCACCGGTATTATTATATACACCTGCTATATTTGATTTATTCTTCGTCTCAACTAATTTTTTTAAAATTTCAAAAGCGGCATTCGAGTCCAGTACACCCGGAATATCCTCCGCTTTATTTCCCTGCAAGACTGCCTCCAGATAGGTTTTAATCAACCTGGCTTTTGCATTTTTTGCCAGATTAAAATACTTACTTTTATTATTCCGGAAAATTATCTTAAGATGTTTATCAAGTTTAGCGACACCCTTACCGACCTCCGCTTCTCCCTCTATATCGTCAAGCTTCAGTTGTATTCTCGCCCAGGTTTCACTCTTATATTGCCATTCCGCATATTTCAGGCTTTTAACCTCATTTATCTCAATATCATTTATTTTCCAGGCTATTTTGGCCTTGTCTTCGGTCAATAAAGCCGGCAGTACCGCTAGAACATGACTGTACAGATCAAAGATTACGCCGTGTTTCAAGGTCTCTGTTCTATTCTTTTTTACAGGGTTAGGCTCCAAGATATGTATCGCCAGAGATTTAACTCCGCCATTTGCCATTGCCAGTGCGTTAATCTTTTTTAAAAGAGGTCTTATCCTTACCAGATAATGGTCAAAACCGAATATTTTTGCGGTACTACCAGCTTGGGCGAACAACCTCTGTGCATCTTCAATTTTTACATCCAGAGGTTTTTCAATATAGATTTTCCCCTCCTCACTTAACCTGGGGAACCAGAATTCGGCTGTACTGCAATGAGTATCATCCGGAGTTAAGACAAAGACCAGGTCTATCTCATTGGGTATCAGTGCGTTAAAATGCTTATCTGCTATATTTAGATATCTGACTCTGCCGCAGTTTTCCGCTGCAGCCCATTTTTTACTAAAAATTCCCTGACTATCCGTTTCGTATTTATCGCCCCTATCAACTCCCCAAAGCTCAATTTCGCCTTTAACGGCTTTGTTTAAAAGATAGGGCAGATATTGCTGTTGGGCCCATTCCCCCTTACACCCTGCTACCACGACTTTTTTAATTGTTTTATCGGTTCTGCTGATCGCTTTAAAACCGCCTGCAGCCAGGGGGACTGCTACCGCTAAAAGAACCAGCGTAACCAGAATCAGCGCAGACTTAATAATAAAACGCCATATAAATACTTGCGTAAAAAAAGATACTGCCACGATATCCCATATCTGTACGCCCGTAAATAGCGCTAAAAGCAGTAAATAAAATACCGGTAAAACATATCTTGTTTTAAATAATTTGCCTATCAAAGGCGTCTTAATTGAAGGGATGGTCATGGATAAGTCCAATTTCTTATCAGGACTTAATATTTTGGATATCAGATTGACTTTATGTCTATGAAATTCAAAAGTCTGTATCCAGCGTAAGGTCAGAAAAAATCCCAGGAAGGTTAAGATAATAACGAACATTAAAAGACCGGTCGAAACTGCAAAAAAGACTCTTCCATTGTCTATAAAATTGCCTGTGCTGATTAGATAGCCGTAAACTGCGATAATACCGCCAATGATAGCGGCATAAACCTGCATAAATTGGGCCCGTTCGTTTTCAACATGTTGCCCATGCTGCCAGTGTTGTGACAGTAATTTCTCCAGGTTGGAATTATCCTGTTCTGAGCTCATTTCTGTTGCGAATATCTCCTCACGGCTCTAATGTTACAGTGACCGGATTTATTAGTCTTTATAATTTGATTATGTTAATTATATACTCCTGATAGCTTGCCCACAACCGTATTTTTTGAATCTGTTAAATTGACATTTCGCCGGAATTTATGATAGTTTATTATAAATGTCTTAATTGTAATACTTCAATTAAGACATTTTCCCTCAGTTACACTTACAATATTAAAAATCTCAACCTGTATCACTCCGGCTTGATAATGTATGTGAATACATAAAATATAAGGGGGCAGAAATTTGAAAACGGTTACTTTGACCATAAACGGTACCAAAAAGCAATTCGATGTCAGCCCGGATATGGTCCTCATCGATCTTCTGCGTGAAGATCTGAATTTGACCGGCACCAAACAATCCTGCGACCGCAAGGGGCAATGCGGAGCCTGTACCGTTATCGTCAACGGTAAGGCAGTACGCTCCTGTTTGAAAAAGGTCGCCGATATGGATGGCGCCGATGTCATCTCAATTGAAGGACTGGGCACACCTCAAAATCCGCATCTAATTCAAGAGGCCTTTGTACTGGCAGGCGCCATTCAATGCGGTTTCTGCACGCCTGGCATGATTATGGCCAGTAAAGTCTTACTGGACCAGAATCCCAATCCTACCGTACCCGAAATTAAAAAGGCTCTGGCTCGCAACCTCTGCCGCTGTACCGGCTACAAGAAAATCATCGAGGCCATCAAGCTGGCCGGCCGGTTCCTGCGTAAGGAAACAACTCCTGAAGAGTACCGCAAAAGCCTGGGCAGCAAACCTTTCGGAGTCTCACATCCCCGTGATACCGCTATTTTGAAAGCTTGCGGTCTGGCTAAATTCACCGCCGATTACAAACTCGGAGCCCATCTTGAAATGGCGGTCGTACACAGTACCGAGTTCCATGCCAAAATCAAATCTGTCGATATTTCTGAAGCAGTCAAAATTCCCGGCGTAGCCGGTGTTATGACCCATGAACAGGTTACAGGCACCAATCGTATTCGTTTCGTCGCCAATGACCAGCCTGTACTCTGTGAAGACGTAGTCAGGACTCTGGGAGACCCTATTGCTATCGTGGCTGCCCATACCCGCGATACAGCCCGTAAAGCCGCCGCGGCAGTCAAGGTTGAATATGAACCTTTACCGGTTATGCTCACTCCCCAGGAAGCTCTGGCGGATAATGCCTATCAAATTCACAAACATTCGCCCAATCTGTGTTACGCCCAACCTCAAGTCGTTGGCGATGCCGACAAAGCCCTGGCCGAATCGGCTGTAACAGTTGAAGGCCAATTCACCACCCAGTGGAACCACCAGGCCCCACTCGAACCGGAAGTCTGCGTC
>DAOUFH010000155.1:0-3635 GCA_034429955.1 Dehalococcoidales bacterium | reverse complement strand
GTGATATCAAGTAAAAAAGCCTCCCGCGAAGTAAACAGACCGGGAGGCTTTTTTATACTGCTAACCGAAGTGGCTTGTTTACGTTTTAGTGTATAAGGCTATTGTTGGAAGGGATGGTTTATGCCAATGAAGAGAATCTTAGTCTATATCACTTTACTGTCGATCGTCCTTTTATTGGTGACGACGGCCATAACAGGTTGTGCCTCTGAAAAATCGAGAGGCCTGGCGGTTTATTTAACCCGAGATGATATCGAGCCGGAACGGCTGCAGGATATCGACCTGGTTGCACTGTCCGATAGTCCTATTATAGCTGCAGAAGATATCGTCTCCTATAATGCTCAGACTTATGAAATAAAATTGAGCCGGGAGGCCTTTGAGCGGATTTGCAACCTGGAGGTACCTACCAGTGGCAAATCATTCGTGGTATGTGTTGATGATGAACAAATTTACCGGGGAGCCTTCTGGACAGCGATTTCCTCTCAAGCGTACGCTGGAATCACTATAATGCAGCCGTTAGTCAGACAAGAACCTTATATTATAGTACTAAATGCGGGCTATCTGTCTTCCGGCTTTTACGGCGGGGAAGATTTCAGGAACGATTCCAGAATACTGGAATCCCTGAAAAAGTCCGGCAAGCTGATAGAAAAATTGACGGTCGATGATATAAAAACACTGCCATCCTCCATGAAGGGCTATGAACTATATTCCTGGCAGTCAGCAGATGAATGGAATTTCTGCCTGATAACCGGTACCAACCGTAACAAAACTGTGGCTGAAATTATTTCAGGTGAACGCTATATCTCGGAGTCGGGATGGGTGAACGTCCAGGCTGTGGGTGTTAAGGCTATCGAAAAGGTTCTCGGCAAAATGCCCCAGGGCGGATATGTGTTCTGGCTGTCCGGGTTAGAAGACCCGGCTCAGCCGGGCCTGAATAACATCAGTCTGCCACCCGAGAACATTGTCACTGAAATCGCACAATTTGCCCAGCAGAGCGGACTAAATCTGGCATATTAACAAGTCTGGATTAAACAACAGGACAATTCCGGATTATAATAAATGAGTAATCCGGAATTTTTTATGGGAAAGAATACCCCTTCGGTTGACTGGATAACCTTCCCGATAGCGTGATAATAATGTCAATCAGGCTTAAATAACGATACCCCTGTAAAAATGTCAGGCCTGTACCAAACGCCTTTACCAGGCTCGTAAATACTACAGCCGGATTTTCAGCAGGATATAGTTTGCTATATTGGGGCTGATTTTTAAAAAAAACAGGGATCAGCCGGGGCATATCCTGAACCGGACTGCTTGTAATCAGTCTTGACGTACGTATAGTAATAATAAAGAAAGTGAAAGATAAAATGCGCAGATACAGCATATTTGGAGTTGTCGGCCTGGGGCTGCTCTTGATTTCTATTGCCGGCTCATCGGTGTCGATCGCTTTTCCGGTACTGATAGAGGATTTTTCCACCAATCTGGTAATTGCCGGGTGGGTACTGACATCCTTTCAACTGGTTAATACCGTTATAATGCCGCTGGCGGGTAAAATCAGTGATACTATCGGCAAGAAGCTGACATTTTTAGGCTGCACTCTGTTTTTTATAGTGGGTTCATTGATATGTGCGCTATCACCGAATATTTATGTACTGATAGTGGGCAGAGTGGTGCAAGCGATCGGCGGAGGTGCCTTTTTACCGGTCTGTACCGGAATCGTCAGCGATTTATTCCCAGAAGCCAGGCAGCGTTATATCGGATTGATCTCCAGTATTTTCCCGGTCGGCATGATAATCGGCCCCAACCTGGGCGGCTGGATGGTGGAGAAATTCAGCTGGCATTCGATCTTCTGGCTGAATGTACCGCTGGGCCTGCTGGTTCTGGGCTTGTCCGCCTGGCTGCTGCAGGTCGACAAAAACAATAATAAAGCCGGTAAAATTGACTATCTGGGTTCCGGTTATTTATTCGCGGCAGTGGCGGCCCTGATGTTTGCTCTGACCTATATCGGCAACAGCGATAACGGTATCAACTGGCCTTTGACCTTGTTGTTCATAGCCCTTTGCATTGTCTTTTTCATACTGTTTATTCGCAGAGAAAAGACAACTCCGGAAGCGATTATTGATATCACCTTGTTGAAACAGAAACAGTTTATGGCTGCCAATGCCTATAATTTTATCTACGGAGCCAGCGCTCTGGGCGTGCTTTCATTGATACCGGTATTTCTGGTCAATGTGTACGGATTTTCGGTACTGCAAAGCGGTGTGCTGCTGTCAGCCAGATCTATCGGGATGATAATCATGTCCACTTTAACCAGTTTTTTAATGTGGAAGTGGGGTTATCGCAAGCCGATGTTGTTCGGCAACCTGGTTATCACTGCCCATTTGATAATGCTGGCTTTGCACCCCGCCGGCAACGACAGTGTCTGGCTCCTGAGTGCCCCGGTATTGATGTTCGGCATATTGGGTTTCGGAGGTCTCGGCATGGGCTGCAGCGTACCGGCAGCTAATAATGCCTGCATCGAATTAATGCCGGATAAAGTGGCTACCATTACCGGCTTGAGAGGGATGTTTCGTAATTTGGGGTCGACTACAGGCGTAGCGGTAGGGACGGTGGTCTTACATAAACTGGGTAGTGATGCCCGGGCTTTTGCCGTGGTGTTCATTGCTCTGGCGGTGATAATGATTGTCACGATACCGGTCATTTACGGCATGCCGGAAAGAGGCTGATTTTGAAAGAGCTTAACCTCAATCCGGCCTTTACGATTTTAAAAAACCTCAAAATAATAGCTTGAAACCGGTAAAAATCAGGTAGCAGTTGCGTGCTTCGCGGACTTCTTAAGCACCGATAAGGCTGAAACGGCCAGGAATACAGCCAGCATTA
This sequence comes from Dehalococcoidales bacterium, assembly GCA_034429955.1. Taxonomy (GTDB): domain Bacteria; phylum Chloroflexota; class Dehalococcoidia; order Dehalococcoidales; family UBA3254; genus DATIKD01. Next base: position 761 of record DAOUFH010000155.1, on the reverse strand, counting down.
TTAAAAGTACTGTAATGTCTCCTGAAATTGAATTCCCTCCGTAAAACATTTTAAGCATACCATCACCAAAATAGCTGACGGGCAAACAGTCACCGATAACGGAATAGGCGGCAGGCAATATTTCACGTGAATACATCAAACCGGATGACATCAGTTGCATTGGGAATAAGACCAGGGCTGCCATGCCTATTCCCATAATCCCCAACCAGTTACCGAACATCTGTACCAGATAGAGCAAGACTAGAAAAGCAGTCGATAACAGCAGCCAGGCTGTACCGCTTCCCAGACTCAGGGGTATGCCGAAAGCCTGCAGCAGACCGATGACAACGCAGGGCAGTAAGATAGACACCACCAGATTTACTCCGAATTGAGTTAAAAGCAGCCTGGAGCGGCTGATCGGGGTACGCAAGGAACGGTAACTCAGATTATGCAAAACAGACATGATAATGCTGCCGACAAAGTAAGTCAAAAATATAAAGAAGGGCATCACAGTCTGAGCAAATCCCTGTGAATCATTAACCTTTTGAATATCACCGGTCACGACATCATATTTTAAAGAATCGAAAACAGCTGATAAATTAGCGCTTAACTGAGATAGAACGGGTTCCGGCAAGCCGGATTGTGATAGCCCTGAAAGTGTCTTTTGCAGAATAAGGCCTTTCTGTATGAGAAAAATATTTTCGTTGAGTGTCTGATTTACAGCCAGAGCGGTTTTTTCCATAAGTTGTTTGGTCATTGCAGGAGCAGACTGATTGATATAA
>DAOUFH010000154.1:0-3477 GCA_034429955.1 Dehalococcoidales bacterium | reverse complement strand
ATGCGGTCCATTTTATTGATAAAACAGATGCGCGGGACCTTGTATTTGTCGGCCTGTCTCCAGACAGTTTCGGACTGGGCTTCAACACCCTGTACCGCGTCCAGGACGACCACACCGCCGTCCAGCACTCTCAAACTGCGTTCCACCTCAGCGGTAAAGTCCACATGGCCGGGGGTATCGATAATATTGATACGGTATTTGCCCCAGGCGGTAGTGGTAGCCGCAGCTTTGATGGTGATGCCACGCTCTCTCTCTTGCTGCATGAAATCCATCACCGTCGTACCTTCATCGACGTTGCCGATTTTATAGGTACGACCGGTATAATAAAGTATACGCTCGGTAGTAGTAGTTTTACCGGCGTCGATATGAGCGATAATAGCTATATTTCTGATCAGTTCCAGGGGAAAGCTTCTGGGCACGAATTTATCCTTGGTTTCAGACGTACCAGTCTTATTATTTTTTATTAAATTGGAATTTAACGTTCCAACCATCTCAAATTTTTAATTACCACCTGTAATGAGCGAAGGCTCTGTTGGCCTCAGCCATCTTGTGAGCATCTTCTCTCTTTTTAACCGTCGCTCCCTGTCCTTTGGAAGCGTCCATCAGTTCAGCCGCAAATTTCTCAGACATCGATTTTCCGCTACGAGTCCGGATAGCTTTAATCAGCCAGCGAATTGCCAGTGAACGGCCGCGTGTAGCATCTACTTCAACAGGCACCTGGTAAGTGGCACCGCCGACGCGGCGGGCTTTGACTTCCAATAAAGGCGTGCAGTTCTTCAAAGCCTGTTCCAGCACTGCTATGGGGTCATTCTTTTCCTTTTCTTGAATAATATCCAGGGCGCGATAAATCACGCTCTGGGAAGTACTCTTTTTGCCGCTGTACATAATTTTGTTGATGATTTCTGCCAGTGTGGCATTATTGTACTTAGCATCCGGTAATCTTACTCGTTTGGTATTCTGTTTACGTCTAGGCATATCTTCTCCTCAACTTATGCGGCGGTCTTGGCGGCCTTCGGTTTCTTATTGCCATATTTGCTGCGTCCCTGACGGCGTTTGTCGACGCCGGAGGCATCCAGTGTTCCGCGTACGATGTGATAGCGTACGCCGGGCAGGTCTTTGACGCGTCCACCGCGTACCAGGACCACGCTGTGCTCCTGTAAATCGTGACCTTCACCCGGAATATAGGCGGTCACCTGAATCTGATTGCTCAAACGCACTCTGGCAATCTTGCGTAATCCGGAGTTAGGTTTTTTAGGGGTCATTGTCCTCACTTGCAGACAGACACCGCGTTTCTGAGGAGCAGAGGTCTTGTGAATTGTGGTCTTGTTCCTCAAGGCGTTATATGAGAATCTCAACGCCGGTGCTTTAACCCGTTTTGATGTCTTATTGCGTCCCTTGCGGACCAGCTGATTAATCGTAGGCAATTTTTCCCTTCCTATTTTTACACAAATTTTAATGGATGAGACCCAAGCTCATCCATTAAAGACAGACCGAACGCCAAATTTCAGTCTATCAGAATGACTCTTATGGACTACCAAATCCGAATCCGACTGTTAATACTATCACAGAATTTTAAAGAATGTCAACTCAGCAAAGCTAAATCGACCGAAAGCCTCAAAATTCAGCCCCGTTCTTCAGCCCTGTATTCGATTTTTTATTGTTAATCTCACCGGATATCTGGTCAGCTAATACTGATGGCCCGGTATATCACCTCAGTTCCGCTCCCAGCTCCTTATTCAGTTTATCCAGAATTTGTTGCTGCACTCTGCCTACTTCCTCATCCGTCAGGGTATGGGCAGCTGAACGGTAGGTTATATGGTAGGCCAGCGATTTCCGGCCGGATGGGACCTGTCCGCCGAAATAAACATCAAAGACTTCACTGTCTTCCACCAGGTTGAAACCCTTGATGATTTTCTGAATTTGCTGATTAGTCACTCCGGCATCTACCACCAGGGCCAAATCGCGCATGATGGACGGGAACTTGCCTACCGGCCGGTAGCCCCGTCCGGCCGAAGCCAGATTGACCATATTCTTGAGGTCCAGCTCTATTAAATAGAGCGGCTCGCTGATTTCAAATCTGAGGGCCACTTTGGGATGAATTTCACCCAGCACACCGATGCACTGCCGGCTAAGATAGATTGCCGCCTGCCGGTTGGGATGCAGCCCTCCGTCAACGCCTTTTTCGAAAGAGGCCTCCAGCCCCAATCGCATCAGGAGACTTTCTACAATGCCCTTGGCATCAAAGAAGTCGATCTTCTCATCCCGGTTCTGCCAGGAACGGTCATAACGCTGCCCGCCGATAACGGCACAAACCGTCTCTCTCTCGTCAGGTAGTTCCTTCTCACGTTTCAAGTAGATTTTCCCCAGCTCGAACAGACGGATACTGCCTTCCCGGTATTTACGGTTGTCGGCGAAAGCACTCAACAGAGTGCCCCGCAGGCTGGTGCGCAAATATTCCATATCGGCTGTCATGGGATTGGCCACTCTCAAGAGGCTGCCGGCTATATCGGCTTTCTCAGCAGTGATGTTCTCCAGAATCTCCTTACTCACCAGTGAGAAATTAAGCACTTCGGCAAAGCCGTTGGCTACCAGTCCGTTTCTTATTTTATCTTTCAGGCTGAGGATAGGATCAGGATCCAGCGACGGCAGGGGTTCTGCCAGCAGGGTGGTAGGAATCCGGTCATAACCCTGAATACGGGCGACTTCTTCGATTAAATCGGCTTCAATATTGATATCGCTGCGCCAGTAGGGTGAGAAAGCTGCGATTTCTCCCGGCTGAGACCCGTCACGGCATTCGATGCCCAGCGATTTTAAGTTGTTCTTTATCTCATCGAGGCTGTACTCCAGTCCCAGTAAGCGCTGTAATTTATTCTGTGACAACTTTATCGCCCGGTTTTCTTGGCAGCCTGGATAGACATCCAGCCAGCCTTGAGCAGCCTGGCCTTCACCCAGCTCTACTATAAGTTCGGTGGCCCGTTTGAGGGCCGGAACGGTCAGACCGGGCGCGATTCCGCGCTCGAAACGGTAACGCGATTCGCTGGCCAGACCCAGGGCTTCACCGGTAGCATGAATGCTGGTAGCCTTGAAACTGGCTGCTTCCAGCAAAATGTTACAGGTTTGCTCAGTCACTTCGCTATTGGCACCGCCCATCACACCAGCCACCGCCACCGCTTTTTCACTGTCGCAAATCACCAGCATCTCGGGTGTCAGCTTGCGCTCTACCCCATCCAGAGAGGTGATGATTTCATTTTCCCGGGCTTTACGTACAATGATTTTACTGCCGGCGATTTTATTGTAATCAAAGGTGTGCAGAGGCTGGCCGTATTCCAGCATCACGTAATTACTTATGTCAACTATATTATTAATCGGCCGCATCCCGCAGGCTATCAGTCTTTCCTGCAGCCAGTGCGGCGAGGGTTTGATTTTAATGCCGGTAATCAGGCTGGCGCAATAGCGCGCGCAGAGTTCCGGAGCCTG
>DAOUFH010000153.1:0-3381 GCA_034429955.1 Dehalococcoidales bacterium | reverse complement strand
GATGGCCTGATAGGTGCTGGGCGCGTGGCCGGTGGTCAATACCAGGTGGCCGGTTTCGGCGATGGTCAATGCCGCTGAGGCTGTTTCCAGATCGCGCATTTCTCCTACCAGAATAACATCGGGGTCCTGTCTCAAAACATGCCTGAGGGCTTCGGCGAAGGATTTGGTATCGGCGCCCAGTTCACGCTGGGTAATATTGCAGCTCAAACTGGTGTAAACGTACTCGATGGGGTCTTCGATGGTGACTACCCGGCGTCTCTGGGTATGATTCAAATGGTCTATCATGGCGGCCATAGTAGTGGACTTACCGCTGCCGGTAGGGCCGCTGACCACCAGCATGCCGCGCGGTTTAAGAATAAGCTGCTTGCACAGATTGGGAATGCGCAGGCTATCGATAGGGGGAATGGAATTGGCAATCAATCTCATCACCAGGCTGATTGAGCCGCGCTGACGGGCGGCATTGCAGCGCAGGCGGGTGACTTCAGGCAGATTATAGCCGAAGTCCAGTTCCAGATTTTTTTGGAACTCGGCCTGTTCATCCTCGCTGGTAATCGAGTCGAACATAATCTGCATATCCTCATGACTCAGTTCCTGCGAGTCTCCGGCGTTGGTCAATTCTCCCCTTACCCGGAACATCACCGGGCTGCCCGCCGCCATATGGATATCGGATGCGCCCTGTTCTTTGGCAGTCTTGATTATTTCTATAATATCGTTCAATTCAAATCTCCCCGGTTGAATGTCAGGGTAAACTCGATGCGTCTGACCAGGTCCGGTTCCAGAGCCCCCTCAGGTACAGTATTATCACCTACCGAGATGGAAGAAACGATACTCTCGGTAAAACGCTGGCTGACATCCAGCTGGCGGGCGTAGGTGAGGATGGCGTTAGCGTACATGCGGATATCCTCCTGGCTGGGAGCGAATCCGCTGACCACCAGTTTGTTGGCAGTCTGGCGGATGCTATGCAGTTCAATGGCGGAATTGACCTCACTCAGGGACAGTAAAAGGTCTCCGCTGATAATCTCCTGGCTGGACTGAATAAAAGCGTATGAAGCCAGGGCATTGTTTTCGGCGGTCTGGGCCGCCGTCAGCTGCTGCTCCAGTTCGCCGATCTGTTTTTTCAGCCTCTGGCGTTCAGCGGTCTTTTGCATACTGATCTCATTGACCATCTCCAGCTGCTTTTTCATAACATCGATGTTGGCTGAGATGGAATTCATCATAAGCAGCAGGGGGACGGCCAGGCAGACTGCCGCTATACCTCCGGGTACGCCTACCACCTTGACCATTGAGATAGGTTTGGGCTGGTAGATCGCCGGCAGTACGTTCAAATCGGCTGCCTGAAAGGTAGTTGCCCGCTCTGCCGGGTGGGCTTTCAAGGTCATGGCAACATTGACCATATAGCGTCCGGGGTCGAGCTGCTCAAGTCCTTTAAAGGCCGGCACTACAGTCATTACCGGATGCCCGCAGTTGGCCTCCAGAGCCTGCTGGTATTGCGGCCGCCCCGTCAGTTCTCCGGAAACATAAATAGGCATCTTTTTATCCAGAGGCTTTTCCGGATTGTTGGTATTATAAAATTTGATGGTACGGTCCAGGTCATTGAGTATCATTTTTAGTTTCTCATCCCAATTAAGGTCCTCGCCGGGCAGGGCGACCGTTCGCACCGGATGGGAAATACCGTTGACCATGATGGCAATATCAAATTCATTGGTCTGCAGGTCGACCAGGATGGCCGAATTGACCGGGATGGCTTTAGTCAGGGCCAGAGGTTTGAGGGAGAGACGTGAGGCGCTGAGCCCGGCCAGCTTGAGTGTGCGCATAATAGAATCGACCGTATTGCGCGGAATAGCGGCGATATAGACCGGAGTACGGCCTTTGTGGCCGGGTATGACGCTCCAGGAGAGATAAAGCTGGTCCAGCGGGACCGGCAAAACCCGCCGGGCTTCACGGGCGACCGCTTCGGGCAGCATGGACTTGGGTAGCTGGGGCAGGTTGGCCGGACGGGTCAGTGAATGCAGGCCGCTGATGCCCAGGCTGATCTTGCGGGTCTTGACCTGCTGGCTTTTGAGTAAATTGGCGATGCGGGCTCCTACTTCCGCTTCGTTGACCACGACGGAGTCCTTGATCAGTCCCGGCTCGAGCTCTACTTCGGCCCATTTTTTGACTTTCTGGCCGTTGGTGACCAGCAAACGCAAGCTGGTCTCATCAATGAACAGGCTGACGTTATTGTTCCACATCATCTTCATCCTCCCGGTCGTAAATGGTCAGAGTCAGACTGATGGTATCGGGTTCTATTTCATCCGGATCTGGCGAGGGCGTCGGCGTTGCGGTGGGTGAGAGCTGAGGGGCCGGTTCGGCTATATCCAGGTTGACCGATTTGATAATTACAGTCGGAAAAACCGACTGTACAGCACAGGCAAAACGGGCCAGATTATGGGTCGAGCCTTCGAGCGTTAAATTCAGTGTGATACATTGGAAAGTAACGCCGTTAAGGGACTCTTCCGTACTGCCCTGGGTGTTCAGGTCCAGCAAATCCAGTTCATTCTCGGACGCCGCTGAAATGACGGCTTTGACGATATCGATGTTATCGATAGGAAAGTCCAGGTTGGACAGTGTTTCCTCTGCTCTGATATGACTGTCTTCGATTTGACTGTTCAGATCTGCGATTTGCTGGCTGAATGAGTTATTATCCAGGCTCTCCAGTTTCTGCTTGGCCAGTTCCAGTTCGGCTGCGACGGCGTCTTTTTCTGCCGTGCGGTTGTTCAGTGTCATGCCCAGACCGAGCCCGGCCGCCAGCAGCAGTCCGGCTGTCAGAATAATGATGCTTGTTTTGGTTATTTTCATAGCTACCCCTCCCTTACGACCGCCCTTCTAGCCCAGTCCGCTCTGTCCGTACATGCTGTACATGGCCGATACCAGAGAGAGCGCCATTATGCCTACCACCAGGCCGATTACGATCGTCATGGCCGGCTGGATCATGTTAATCATGGCTTTGGTGCGGTCTTCCGCCTCGGCTTCATAGCTGGAGGCCACCGAAAGCAAAGTGGAGTCCATGTTGCCGGTCTCCTCTCCCACTCTGACCATCTGGACCATCATGGGTAGAAAGACCGGATATTTGGACATCGGGCGGGACAGTCCTTCCCCTCCCAGCATGTCGTCGCGGATATGTTTCAGGGCCTCGGCCACCACCCGGTTGCCGGCGCTTTGAATCACCAGAGGCAAGATTTCGGTTAAGGGCAATCCGGCTTTGAAAAGCACCGCGATGTTGCGGGCCAGCTTGGAGAGTTCATTCAGGTGGTTAATTTTTCCAACCATGGGGAATTTCAGGCTGATCTGGTCCCACTTGTAGCGACCCCGTGCTGTGCGTAGCCAGGCATAAAAAGCAAT
>DAOUFH010000152.1:0-4491 GCA_034429955.1 Dehalococcoidales bacterium | reverse complement strand
CATCCGGAATGCCATATCACCCCCGGGGTGGAAATGTCGGCCGGTGCGCTGGGACAGGGGCTTTCATTCGGCATCGGCACCGCCTTGAGCGCCAGACTGGATAAAAAACAATACCGCACCTATGTTTTGATGGGTGACGGAGAATTAAATGAAGGCCAGGTCTGGGAAGCGGCTATGGCAGCCGCTCATTTCAAGCTGGACAACCTGACTGCTATCGTAGATAACAATAACCTGCAAATCGACGGCTGGACCAAAGACGTGATGAACACGGAACCTCTCAAGGACAAATGGACCAGCTTTAACTGGAACGTGGTTGAAGCCGACGGGCACGATTTCAACAGCCTTATCCAGGCCTTTGCCTCAGTTAGCAGCGTCAAAGGCCAACCCGGTATAATTATCGCTCACACCGTTAAAGGCAAAGGCATCAGCTTCATGGAAAATAATGCCGACTTTCACGGTAAAGCCCCTAACGCGGAAGAGACCAAAATAGCTTTAAAAGAGTTGGAGCACTAAATTGGTACAGGAAATTTCCACCCGAGATGCTTACGGACTGAAACTGGTCGAACTGGGCAAAAGCAATCCGAATATTGTGGTGCTGGATGCCGATTTGAAAAAATCGACCATGACGCACTATTTCGCCAAAGAGTTTCCTGACCGTTTTTTCGACTGCGGCATCGCAGAACAAAATATGGTCACCATTGCAGCCGGTCTGGCCAGTTCAGGTAAAACCGCTTTTGCCAGCACGTTTGCAGTGTTTTTACCCGGCCGCTGCTTCGACCAGGTCCGCATGGCGATAGCCCAGCCGGAGCTGAATGTCAAACTGGTATCCACCCATTCCGGCATTTCAGTCGGTGAAGACGGCATTTCACACCAGTCGATTGAAGACCTGGCCCTGATTTGCGCCCTGCCGGGTTTTAACGTTATAGTTCCGGCGGATGCCGTTGAAACAGCCTCCGCCATCAAGGTCGCGGCTGAAACCCCCGGTCCCTTTTATGTGCGGCTGGGCCGTCCCAAGGTACCGGTCATCCTGCCGGCCGACTATGAGTTCAAACTGGGGCAAGCGGTCAGGATGAGGCCAGGCCGGGACGTTACCATCATCGCTATCGGAATAATGGTCAAGGCCGCCCTGGATGCAGCCGAAGAGCTTAAAAAACAGGGTATTGAATGCGCTGTATTGAATTTCTCCAGCCTGAAACCGGCGGATGAGGCAGCTGTAATCGAAGCATCTGAGAAAACCGGGGCGATCGTGACTGCCGAAGAACATCTGGAACACGGCGGACTGGGCTCCACAGTGGCCCGGATAACTGCTAAAAATAAAGCGGTGCCGATGGAGTTTGTAGCCATGCATGACTACGCGCAGTCCGGTAAACCGGACTTGCTGCTGTCCAGATACGGACTGGACTCCCAGGGGATTCAGGCGGCCGTCAGGAAGGTTATCAAAAGAAAATAAAAGCGGGCGGGTGGCAAGATGAACTGGTATAAAGACAGAACAATCCCCCTTTCTGAAAAGTGGTTGAACAAATTAAAAAAGGACCTGGATGAGTCTTATATCAAGCATGCGGAACCCTGGAAACAGGCCGGATTTAACATGGATGAAAAGGCCTGGGAACTCCTGCGCAAGCCGATCGCAGAACTAATTGATAAATCGGGCAGCTTCCTGGATATCAGCTGTTCGAACGGTTATCTCTTGGAATGCCTGATCAAATGGGCGGATGAAAGGGGACATCAAATAACTCCCTTCGGCCTCGATCTGTCCGCCAAGTTAATCGATCTGGCTAAAAAACGCTTAACCGAGCATGAGGATAATTTTGTAATCGGCTGCGCCACAGAGTGGGTGAGTCCGATTAAATTTGATTTCGTCAGGACTGAACTCAGCTACGTACTGATAGAGAACCAGGAAAAGTATTTGAATACTCTCTTCAGTACTTTTATTAAAGAGGACGGAAAACTCATCCTGACCGAATACCGCACCAAAAAGCAAAATCACAAAGAACCCTGGACCACCGACAAACTGCGCAACTGGGAGTTCGAAGTGATCGACCAGGTATCGGCAGTCTACGAGAACCGGGAATTGCTGCGAGCAGTAGTAGTAATGCGTAAAAGCGACAGCCTGGCAAACCCGGCAGAATGACCTATGCAGGAAGAACGGGTCATTCTGGTAGATGAGGCAGGACAGTCGCTCAGGGATTCCACCGGCAGGCCTGTTACCGCTCCTAAAATGGAGGCCCACCGGGCCGGCCGCAAACATCTGGCAGTGTCGGTTTTTATTTTCAACCCTCTTCAACAGCTTTTATTGCAGCAGAGAGCTGACACCAAATATCACTCGCCGGGTCTGTGGAGCAACAGTGCCTGCACTCACCCCGGTATAGACGAACCTCCTGCTGCAGCCGCAGAAAGACGATTAAAGGAAGAGATGGGCCTGCAAACAGTACTGCATTTTGTGACTACCATCTCTTATAATCTGGACGTCGGCGGCGGTCTGATTGAAAATGAGTTCGATCATATTTTCGCAGGTATAACTGCAGACCAGCCCTTATTGAATCCGGATGAAGTCCGGGACTACCGCTGGGTTGATATCAGCAGTCTGGATGAAGAATTAAAACATCATCCCGGACAGTTTACCGCCTGGTTCAGATATCTCTGGCCAAAAGTGAAAGAGCCCTTGAGCCGGCAGCCTGCCTGAGAGCACAAGACAGGCCTTCCGGCTACAAAAAACCAGCGGCGGCAACTTTCCTCTGCAGGTGAGGCTAACTCTGTTTACATAACCTCTTTTTAGTTGCGTTAAAGACAGTATACCAAGTATAATGATTTACGAATAATGTTTGCGGAAGGACAGATGGAAATCAATGTGTCCCAACAACTGAAGTCGTCCATCGGGACCGAACGTGAATATGAACTGGACAACTTCGTGGATATCCTGGGGGTGGGAGTGGGTTCCCGGGTCACCGGAAAAGTTAGATTAATCCGTACTAACCGGGGTATACTGGTTAAAGGCACATTGAAAGGTCAGATTCCGGTTGAATGCAGCCGGTGTTTGAAAGTATTCGATCTACCGTTAACAATTGAACTTGAGGAAGAATATTTTCCGGTAATCGATGTGAACAGCGGTTCGACTCTGGACTTACCGGATGAACCGGGCAGCTTCAGCATCGATGAGCATCATGTACTGGATTTAACGGAAGCTATCAGGCAGAATGCCCTGCTGGCAATTCCAATGAAGCCGCTGTGCAAACCGGATTGTTCCGGATTATGCACGCAATGCGGCAAAGACCTGAATAATAAACAGTGTAAGTGCAGTCAAACAACGATAGACCCCCGCTGGTCGAAACTAACTGAATTAGTTGCAGCGGAAAAAGAAAATAAAAAACAAAAGAAGGAAATGAAGTAAGATGCCTCCTCTAGCTAAAAGAAAATATGCCAAATCACGTCAGAGGGAACGTCGCGGTCATCAGGCCGTAACTGCCAGCCATACTCTGGATTGTCCGCAGTGCCACAGCGCAATGCAATCGCATCATGCCTGTCCCAACTGCGGTTATTATGCCGGCAGAGAGGCCGTTAAGGTCAAAACCGATAAAAAGAAATAACCTCCGTCTGTAAACATTCTGCTCGGCCCATCAGGTTATGTCGTCCGTTTCTATTAATGAGGATGACCGCAATTACTGGTCATCCTCATTGTAGTATTTTCGGACGGATACCGTTGACACCGCAACCTCAAGGTTGTATCATTTCTGTTATTTGCGACGCCAGAATGCCGAATTACGATTTACAGGGGGAAGCATGCCTGATATAAACAGTTGCGCACTGGTATTTCCCGGTCAGGGCTCCCAAAAAGTGGGTATGGGCAAGGACCTGTTCGAAAACAGCACACCTGCCCGCGCAGTATTTGAACAGGCCGATAAAGTGCTGGGAACAGCGCTTTCCGGTCTATGTTTTGAAGGCCCCGAAGATGATTTAAGGCAAACCCAAAATGCCCAGCCGGCTTTACTGACTATGAGTCTGGCCTGTTTTGAAGCGGCCAGGGAAAAAGTCGGCAGCAGTGCGGTGAAACCCCTCTTTTTAGCCGGTCACAGTCTGGGTGAATATACCGCCCTGGCAGTAGCCGGAGTAATCGACTACCCTGCAGCCATATTTTTAGCCAGAGAGCGCGGTCGCCTCATGAATGAGGCCGGCCGGCAAAATCCGGGCGCTATGGCGGCAATACTGGGGCTGGAAGAACCGGCAGTAGAGGCTATCTGCCGTCAGTCTAATACCTGGCTGGCCAATATCAATTGTCCGGGACAGCTGGTTATCAGCGGTTCGAAGGATAATATCGAAAAGGCGCTTGCAGCCGCCAAAGCCGCCGGAGCAGCGCGCGCCTTGCCTTTACAGGTCAGCGGGGCTTTCCATTCTCCTTTGATGCAGAAGGCCGCCGACGGTCTGTACAAAGTGCTGGCCGATATCAGCCTGAAAGACCCTCAAATCCCGATAATTGCCAATACCACGGCAGAACCT
>DAOUFH010000151.1:0-11545 GCA_034429955.1 Dehalococcoidales bacterium | reverse complement strand
AGGCATATGTAAACCACAATTAAAGGCTCGGACTTAAGTCCGAGCCTCTGATGGAGACGGGGGGAGGGTTGAACTCCCCGTAAGGTAGTTTTTCACTTTAATTAGGCTATTACTTTAAGGCAACTTGTTTGATTTGTGCCACAAAGTAGTTGGCTTCTTCAACCAATTTTTCTACCTCTGTAAATTCGAAATCGGCACTGGCGTCATAATCACTTTTTTGTCTTAGTGAGTGCGCTTTATTAAGCATCTTGCCAAGCTGTTTGGGAACCTTGCCTTTTTCTACAATTTCCTGTCCAAAAATATTGATTGTGCCGGAATGACTTTTAGAACTCAATCCGCTTTGGGTTAGAATTGCTTGCGTTGCATAATACATAGCATAATATGCTCTGGAAATCGCATCAGCGAGCAGACCTTTTTCCAGCAGGGTTTGAGCTGCTAACAAAGCTTCATCAGATCGCTCAAACAAGACTGCGGCGTAGTTCTTCCCAGGTCCCATTGTCATAGATTATTTTTCCTTCGCTAATAACGTTTTTAATAAAGGGAGAGCCTAGCTCAATATTCCTTTTCATCTCTTCCGGAGAATAAGTTAAGATAGAGGTGACGGTATTATTCTTAATATCTACGTCATAACCTGTTTCGTATGCTTTTTCTGCGAGTTTATTTCCATTTAATATCAACAGCAGATCTATATCGCTTTCCCTGCCAAAATTACCCCTGGCTATCGAGCCATACAGGATTATAGAATTGAGATCGTCTCTCAATTCTTGAAGCAGCCGGGATTTTATATCCTTCAATGTTATTTTGTAGTTCCTGGTCAGGTCGGGAGATACTTGAACGGTCATAAGAATAAATCCTTTTTTATTTACTCTTTATTATTTCGATTTTCTATATAAGACCTGGTATTCCAAAGGATCAACATAATCAGATTTTATATTCTATTATATCATTTCAAAATACAGTTTTTTTCGTCCCATTGACCAGACCCGCTGAGGTGGGGTCAGGTCAGATGTGTTGCCTTTATATTTAAAATAATTAAATCTCATTTTGATTGATAGAATGAACTGTTATAATATTAGCAGTTGAGCTTTCTACCCTCTGAAAAAAGAATAAGGAAATGAGTATGGTTACAAAATTTAGTGGGAAATATGTTGTAGATGATAAGGGGAAAGCTGTAAGCGTGCTTCTTGATATCAAGACTTACCGCAAGCTACTGGCAGAAATTGAAGAGCTGGAGTCGATCCGGGCCTATGACATGTCTAAAGCCTCTTGTGATGAAGCCATTCCGTTTGAACAGGCTGTCCAGGAGATTGAGAAAACACAGCGATGATCTATAATATCCTGATACTACGCGGCGCTCAAAAAGAGCTATCCGGATTACCCAAAACCGCGTATGAAAGGGCAAAAGACTCCATCAGAAAACTGGCGGATGATCCAAGACCCCGCGGTTGCCGGAAATTAAGTGGTCGTGACGGATGGCGTATCCGGGTAGGCGATTACCGGGTAATCTACGAAATTGATGATAAAAATAAGTCCGTAACCGTTCTTCATATTGGTCCTCGGCAAGACGTTTACAAATAGCTACGAAAGCATTTATTAAGACTAATAATTTGCTCCTTAATTTAATCGTAACCAGGTTGTCCACGTTTAATCTGTAAGTGAATGCTTCTAAATGCCAAAGGATAGGAGAGAAACCTATCTTTCTTATGTTATAATTCTGCATCCGGGAAACACCATCGCCCATGTTAACAAACAGATACATAAGGCTACGGCATAAAGCGGACAACAACATGATTCTTGAGCAGCGAGACTGCCCAATAAAAATGGACTTAAACTCTGATGCTGGTTGGATATACGTGCATTTGTATATAGGAAAAAATCGGCTAAACTTCGATGTATCCTGTGTTTTCTCTAGTTTTAATGATCTGATTCGAGCATTGTATTCTATATCCAGAAAGTAACGTGCCAAATTATTATGATGATATTATTGAGTACGAGTCTAGTATCCCCTGGAAAGCCCATTTTAAGTGGGATGAAGAAGGTTCATACAGCCAGTGGGAACTAGAGCGGGAGCCTGATGAAGAAACAGACTTTATGCTGAAACTCAATATTGGTTTCTATCCAGGATATGTAATAGAAACTGATTTGGAGGAGCATTTCCAAGAAGTTAAGAGGCCTGTATACGAGGTTAGGTGACCTATATTATACTGTCGCCAGAGCCTGTAACATTGCCCTTAAAGAGTATGGTTTTTATGGATATCAATATTCCAGCTATGGTGATGATCTGAATTTACGATTTATTTTATCTCTGAAGGCGGTCGCACTGGATTGTTTAGAAGTAAGAGAGCTTACTTTTCATGAAGATGGAAAGGGCGCAAGCAGTAATTTTAATAAAGAGATGGAATTACTTCTCTTTGATATGTAATACAGGCAACCTTACTGAATAATTCGACCCTGAAATTGATAATCTTTTATCGGATCGTGTTGGATCGCCCGGATAATATACCTGGATTTGTGGGTGAGATATGGATAAAAACTTGCTGTACTGATAGGAGACTCTGGTCTACGGTGCTGCTAATGATAAGGTAAATTCAGGAAGGAGATATTTGAATATGGAAAAAGTGTTTGAATTTAAAGATGAAATAACTTTTCGCTTTCAAAGCGGGTGTATGGAACCACAATGCGCACTTGATGTAGAAGTATCACCGAACGACCTTAATTTCAATCAGTTTACCTTCTGGGATGTAGCCAACAGTTGGCAAGAAAGGTTACGCTGGTGCTGGAAAATGCTTAGAACTGGTTTAGGTTATAGACATGAATTCTTCCTCAGAGCAGAGGATAAAGATGATCTGATTAGACTTATTATACGTGACATTGATTTGGGAAAATATAGAGAGAAAAGAGACTAACTCGAATCAAGGAGTGGACAGTAGCAGGTTCACGCTACAAATACTAATATCAAGCAGCAATTATACTCGGATAACAGCTTCCTCAATTCAAGGCAATTCCACAAGATGTATACAAAGTACAATCCCAATGGTTAGAGCAGGTTCTGGCGATCATTAGTCTAAAATATGAAGTGAAAAGGGTCAAAAACCGTCGGGATATTCAGGAGAGATTACGCCGGATGGCTCAGGTTTATATTATTTATTCCTGCTAAATAATTCGTAATATTTTAGATAGTCTTCTTTCATTAATATGCAATTGCCCTGCTGTTATGGTGGAGATAGGGGTTATGTTACCCCGAACTCCCCGTCCAAGTTTTCGAGGCTAAATCTTAAAGTTGGTGAAAAGCTATAAGAATAAATGCGTAAAAATGAGGCTAAATTGAAATTGGTGGAGACGGGGGAGGGTTGAACTCCCCGTCCAAAAGAAGCTGCCCGTAATCTGCTACAAGCTTAGTCAATCCTTTTATCTTACCCCGCCAACCTCTCATGACTGAGTTTGACCGGGCCAGCCGATTAATCTTTCGCGGTCCCTATCGGCGGTCCGAACCGCGGCACCTCAACTTTTCGACACCCGATCCAGACCCGCTGAGGTGGGGTCAGGTCAGATGTGTTGCCTTAGTTAGGCAGCAACCAATACTGGTTCTTCGTTGTTTGTTTTTTGCCACCAGTTTTGCGAGTTGATGACAGCTCGGCTTGCAATTCCGTAGCTCACCTCTCCTGTCGAAGCCACGCGTCCCCATGTGTTAAATTACTAGCTATTAGATTTATAGCTTTTAGCTTTCAGTAACCCCTCCCCACCAGATGCTTGGCCTCGCCTTTCGAGGCCTCCAGCATGACAAGTAATGTGGGGATGACAGCTAATTATATTTTACAATAGATTTCAGTCAGTTAACAGTTTACGCATTCTGTCAGAGAAATCGCCTTCCCGATTTAAACAATTTCAGACAAGACAGATCGGCCTCATTCAGACTAAGGTCACCTGCCTGACAAGTAACCGGGCGGTCAGGTTATAAACCTGACAAGCTGACGGCTATTCTATGAGATCGCTTCAGGAGTGAAAGACGTTCGCGATGACGTTGCAATTTCTTAATTCTGATTCACCCCCGGTTCCCAATTGAGCGATTGGTACTTATTGGTGGCATTGGTATTATTGGTAGTATTTAGTACCCCTTATCTCGAAACTAATTGCTGACAGCTATTCTATGAGATCGCTTCAGAAGTGAAAGGCGTTCGAGATGACGTTGAAATTTCTTAATCCTGATTCACCCCCGGTTCCCAATTGAGCTATTGGTACTTATTGGTGGCATTGGTATTATTGGTAGTATTTAGTACCCCTTATCTCGAAACTGACAGCTGACGGCTGATAGCTGACAGCTATGTATTTATCCGAACTTCTGATGGCTGAAGCTTCTCTGCATCTCCCGCTCGGTATCGCGTTTGGCCAGGTCTTCTTTCTTGTTATACAGCTTCTTGCCGCGTGCCAGCGCTACCTCCAGCTTGGCCCGGCTGTCTTTTATGTAAAGTTTAGTAGGCACCAGGGTATAGCCTTTCTGTTTGACCTTGGCTGCCAGGTTACGGATTTCTTTTTTATGTAAAAGCAGCTTGCGTTTTCTCAGCGGGTCATGGCTCATATAGCTACCGGGATCATAGCGGGCTATATGCATGTTCTCCAGCCACATCTCACCCTTATCATTACGCACATAGGCATCGCCCAGGTTCACGGCCCCGGCCCGGACGGACTTGATCTCCGTTCCGGTCAGAGCCAGACCGGCTTCGATAGCCTCTCCGATAAAATAATCGCGGTAGGCTTTTTTATTGGTACTGATTACTTTGATTGTCATCGTATTTCAATTATAACACATGCCGAACGCCAGGCAGTTGATTCTCACGTTTAAAACAGGCGGCGGGCCGCCCATAACAGCCCGCCGCAGCGTGTCTACCTGATATCCAGTCTACTTTCTCAGCAGTTCGGCTGCCATTTCAGCCGATTTTTTACCGGAAAGCAGCATACCGCCGAAGATAGGCCCCATGCGCGGCAGACCGTGCACCGCATTGACTGTCATGCCGGCAGTCAGCAGGCCGGGAAAGACCTCGCCCGTCCTGGCTACGGTCTCTTTCTCCGCCAGTTCGGCCCACATCGGTTTCTCGCCGATTACCTGTCCGGTCGACGACGAGACCTGCCGCCCGGTCTTGCGGGTCAGCAAATGGCAGACTTCAGCATCATGCCCGGTGGCATCGATCACATATTTAGAGCGTATGGTCAGCGGGTCGACATGCAGCCGGGACATCTCGACCGCACTCCAGTTCAGTACCAGACCGGTCACCCGGTCGTCTTCCCTGATCATCACGTCTTCCACACTGATCAGGTTGAAGATTTTAGTGCCGGCTTTGACGGCTTTATTGCACAGCGCCGAGACCGCTTCGATGGAGTCAGCCACATAATAGCCGGGCTGAAATTCACGGTTGGCGATGCCGAATTCTGCCAGGACCGGCACGGCTTCGCTCTGGACCACAATTTTATTGAACATCATACCGCCGCCCCACATCCCGCCGCCGATGCTCAGCTTGCGTTCGAACAGGGACACTTTGAAGCCCTGTTTGGAGAGGTAATAGGCGCAGGTCAGTCCGGCCGGACCGCCGCCCACTACGGCCGCATCTACCTCCATATAGTCGATAAATTCCTCCAGGTAACTCCGGGTAATTGCTCTGGAAATTACGATTTCGTCCAATTTCTTCTCCTTTTTTATTTTTAAGGCCGGGACGGCAGGAAATAAAAAAACCAGAAAGCTGGAAACGTGCTTTCTGGTAATTACTTAGATACTTCCCTACGCTCGCATTATCGAGTTCAGGTAATAAGGGTCGTCCGTTACGGCGGACTCTCAGCTTTCCAGCTCCCCTAGCCTTTATTCAATTAATTAAAGATATACCACGCCGGCCGCAGCTCTGTCAATCGCTGAAATCGGGTGGGCACTCAGAACGGGTATACTCTTTGAGTTTTATTGACACCCCCGGCCCGGCGTAATAAAATTGAGTGACATTGAATTGAAAAGTTGCGTTCAGGAAGAGTCGTAAAAAGGGCTCTTCCTTATTTTTGGTAAAAAATTATATGCTACTATCCCTGGCGATCTTTATCCCGGCTATCGTTCTGGTGATGTGGCGGCCGCGCCCCTTTAATGAGGCCACCGCCGCCGCACTCGGAGCTGTAGCTTTAATCATTGCCGGAGTGGTAACTCCTCTGCAGACCTGGCAGGTCTGTCTGTCCAACCTCAATGTCCTGCTCTTTTTCCTGGGACTGATGGTTATCAGCACTGTAGCGGATAAGGCCGGTATTTTCGAATGGCTGGCTCACAAGGTGCTGTTCCTGGCCGGAGGCCATGGCGTGCTGCTGCTGGCTTTGCTTTTCGCCCTGGGCACCGTTATCACTGCTTTCTTTTCCAACGACGCCACCGCCTTGATTCTGACGCCGATCGTCTTTACCCTGGTCTCCCGCCTGAAACTGAACGCTTTACCCTATGTCTTCGCCTGTGCCTTTACGGCCAACACCGCTTCCATGTTCCTGCCGGTCTCCAATCCGGTCAACCTGCTGGCGGTAGATAAATTCGGTCTGACGCTGGGCAGCTACCTGTCCCACCTGCTGCTGCCGTCGATACTGGCTATAGGGGTCTTGTTCCTGCTCTTTCTGCTGGTCTTCAGAAAGACTCTGACTATCAGCTCCGCTGAATCGCTGTACCCGGGGACTGTGGCAACAGACCGCTTTTTCATTTGCGTCAGTCTGGGATTGTTCTTAACCGCGGCCGGTTATATTCTGGTTTCACTTAACGGGCTGCCGGCGGCCTATCCCGCCCTGGGCGGAGCGCTCTGGATGCTGGCCTGTTCCTTCTTTTTTCGCCGGGTCAAGGCCCGTCAAATATATCAGGGGGTATCCTGGTCAATCTTCCTGTTTATCATCGCCCTGGCGGTGCTGGTCAAAGGTCTGGAAAACGGCGGCGTGATCCAGTGGCTGACCGACCGTCTGGCGACACTGGCAGCCGCCGGACCGCTGCA
The DNA here is from genome assembly GCA_034429955.1 of Dehalococcoidales bacterium. Classification (GTDB taxonomy): domain Bacteria; phylum Chloroflexota; class Dehalococcoidia; order Dehalococcoidales; family UBA3254; genus DATIKD01. Next base: position 4,556 of record DAOUFH010000151.1, on the reverse strand, counting down.
GGCCCTGTTCTCGGTGACGCTGGGCACCGCCCTGGGTTCCAACCTGATCAATAACTGGTCGATGATGATGGTCTCGGTCTCCAGTCTGGATAGCCTGGCTGCTCAATCGGCCTTTTATTCTCCCTCTCTGGTTTATGCCGCCATCATGGGCGCCGACCTGGGGCCCAATCTTACCATTCTGGGGTCGTTGTCTTCCATGCTCTGGCTGGTACTGTTAAGGAAACACGGTCTGAATATTCATCCCATGCAGTATGTCAAACTGGGCTTGATTGTCGGCCCGCTTATCCTTATCATAGGAGTACTGGCGCTGTATTTATGCAGTTGGTTGTGGGGGTAAAGGTAGAATATTAGAGTAATTATGGAACCCCTCTTCACCGGATGCTTCAGCCTCGCCGATCGAGGTCTCCGGCATGATAAAATAGCGATAAGATTATAGACTGACAGCTAATCGACAAATACGCATCCAACAGCTAAAAGCTCATAGTCTAAAAGCCGGATCGTCATTGGAGCGCAGCAAAGAATCCGGGGCAGTAAATAAGGAATTTAAATTTTACGAGGAACTAATCAATGAATAAAAAAGAACTGGCCCATGAAATTTATGCTGTTTCACATATTACCGGGACCTTCAAACTGCGCTCCGGACAGATATCCAATCAGTATTTCGATAAATATCTCTTCGAAGCCCGTCCCGACCTGCTGAAAGAAATAGTCGATAAAATGGCCCATCTCGTCCCTGCCGGGACCGAAGTGCTGGCCGGACTGGAATTGGGCGGAGTCCCCATCGCAGCCGCCCTATCGCTTAAGACCGGCCTGCCGGCCTGCTTCGTACGCAAGACCGCTAAAAACTACGGCACCTGCAAGCTGGCGGAAGGAGCCGAAGTAAACGCTAAAAGAGTCTGCGTTATCGAGGACGTGGTTACCACCGGCGGACAGATTATCCTGAGCGCCAACGACCTGCGTAAACTGGGCGCACATATCGATTCAGTGATGTGCGTAATCCAGCGCGGCATGGAGGCCACGGAAATTCTGGCTAAAGAAGGCCTCAAACTGATCCCGCTCCTGACCATGGAAGAGTTGGAAGCGAATAAGGGATAGGTGAGTTATAAGTTACAGGTTCTAAGTTTCGAGTGAAGGGGGATTGTTAGCTTTTAGATTATTAGATTATAGCTGTTAGACAATCGATATTGGATTTTTTTGATTAAGGCGATTTAAGCTTGCAGCTATTATCAAATTTATAAGCTTCAGAGAGCATTTGATTATCATAGTTGAAACAAAGAAATAAGTGCAGATGGCATTCATGAAAGGCTTATTATTCGATGTATGCGGTACATTACTGGTATATGGCGATATGAAAAACGCCTGGGACAACTGGCTGGACACCGCCTACCACCATTTTAAAAATTCCGGATTCGATTGTGACCGTGAAAGGTTCGCCCACCTTTGCGATGGTCTTTTTAGCCGTCCTCAACCTCCACCGTCCAATGACGGATTGACTTACTACGAACGACGTTTACAGGCTTTCTGTAAGGACATCGGTCATGATATGACCAAAACAGAGTTGAGCGACACTGCCATGGCTACCGTTAGATCCTGGGCCGATAGTATGCATCCTGATCCTGACTGTGAAGCGGTGCTTGAAAAGTTATCCCTGCGCCATAAAATGGCTATTATAAGCAATTTTGACCACCCGCCTTTCATCGAAATGGTAGTGCAGCAATATCACCTTGGCCAGTATTTTGCAGAAATAATTATTTCCAGTCAGGTGGGCTGCGCTAAACCTGATAAGGCCATTTTTGACCTGGCTTTGAAAAAGTTGAACCTTCCGGCCTCTGAAACCGCTCATGTTGGTGATAGTATGAATGATGATATCCAGGGTGCGCGCAATGCCGGGGTTTTTCCGGTATTAATTCAGCGTACACCGGAAACAGGTGAAGTTCAGCAAGACTATGTAAAAGATGCTGATCAGGGGCAAGCTGCAACAGTACATGTGACAAATCCAGATGTTGTGACCATTCGTGATTTTAAAGAGTTGTTGAATTTGTTTGCGTTTTGAGTTCCATGCGCATAAAGCAGACTGTGAAAGTCAGATGAGGAAATTTCTTAGTTTCTATCTCTTTAAAGCCTAGACTTTCATACCATTTTTTTAGAATCGTATGTTCATTTATCATAGCCAGAGAAAGAGCGTCAGCTCCCTGTTTAGCAGCAAACTCCATGGCAAATTCTATCAAGGCCCGACCGTATCCCAGATGACGTTTTTCCGCTATAACCGCAAGCTTTTCCAGATTAATGTTGCCGTTAACCTTCGGACCTATGGCTATGAATCCAATTTGTTGTTGTTTTTCAAATAAACCATATAAACTGTAATTCTTTTCTTTCAGTTCATACATGTGTTGGATTTGCATAAAAGAGGGATGAGTCGGGTTATCTTCCGGTGTGAAACCCATTTCTTGAGCTACTGTACTAAAAGCCTGTCTGACTACCAATATACTGTCTTCCAACTCAGACTTAGATTGAATTGGTATAATTTTATAAGGCCTGTTATCTAAATTCGACATATCTCTTTACACTAAAACAGGGGTTCCGTTTTATCAGCTTTACTCATTTTATAACGTATTTTCAGGGCTTGCCTCTGGGACACACATACAAACACATACCGCAAACAGGGTACTTGCTGGTCTTTTTCAGTTCTTCGAAGTATCCTTCACACTTCTTATAATCAAACCGGGCTTCACGCGGTTCGCCCATTACGAAATTACGGCCTTTTATGGCTTCCATCGGGCAGATATTGGTGCATTCCAGGCAATCTCCGCAGCGCTGCTCCAGCGGATTATCCACCGCTTCCAGAGGAGCCTCGGTCAATATGGTAATCCATCTGACTCTGGGACCATGTTCCGGCGTCACCAGCAGACAACTCTTCCCGATCCAGCCCAGCCCGGCGATATGCGCCACCATTTTATGAGAAAGCGGCGGCAGGCCTTTTTCCTCATTAGTCCGGTCGGTTGCGGTTAAAGGTAAAGTGCGCCAGCCTTTTTGATTGAGAAAAGAGCCGCAGACCGAGGCGATATAGTTCAAGCGCTGGTTAAGGATTTCATACCCCTGAGTGCGATACAGACAGGCCACATTATTGTCTGCCCGGTGCGTCAGATGGTCGACTATCGCATCAGGGATATTCAGCCCTATGCTTATCCCCTTACGGTAACCGGCGATAACCTCTCCGCCGTATTCCTTCAGCTCTTTCTGATAGCGGCTCAAATCGGCAAATCCGATATAGTCCACGTACAAAGACTTTAAAAGAGAGTTTATTTCAGCATTCAAATTCATACTATTAGCCTCATAATAGCTATTAGCTTTTAGACTGTTAGATAGTTAGACTTATAGCTGTCAGACCGGGCGGGTGAGCTTAAAACCCGCCCCTGCACAACAGTTTCTCATAAATTGTTAATCCTGATTCTAATTCACCCCGGTTCCCCATTGAGTTATTGGTGGCATTGGTAGTATTTAGTACCCCACACAGCCAGATTCTTCGCTACGCTCCAGAATGACAAGCAGCAATGTGGCTTGTACTTTGTCATCCTGGAAGCCTCGATCGGCGAGGCTGAAGGATCAGGGGCAGCGATGACGTTGTTTTTTAAATTTCGGTCATTAGCATTTATTTTGTATTTATCATTGGCGTATTGCGAATTTTATTGAGTTATCGGTACTTATTGGCGGGGTAGTATTGGTAGTATTCTATAGCCACTCCATGATCTTATACATGTTCTCATAGGCCTGGCCGAAATTGTCATTGTGGCTGGCATATTTGTATTTCAAAGCGGTCATCTCTTTCACGAAACCGGCTTTATCTTTATTGCGTACCAGTTCAGACCATTTCTCAGCCTGCATCTGAAAAAGCTCTTCCATCTCTTCAGCATAGGGCAGCTTCATCTGCAGGGTGGCATATAATTCGGGGTCTTCAGTTACCACGCTTTCAACCAGGGTGGAAAGTACCCGGTAAGTACTGCCGCCGATGGCCTTCATCTGGGGCAGTTTGCCGATTTTCATCAGGGTATCAGCCGCTACGATAGCGATAAAATGTGACAGTCCCAGCACCACCGACATCATTTCATCATGCTTGCGGGGAGTCATCAGTGTGACCCTGGCCACTCTCTGCTGCAAATAGTTCTGTACTTTACCCGCCAGCATTTGCTCTTTTTCCGTAGTCGGTGTCAGCACAAAATTTTGACTGGCCAGATTTTGCGCTCCCGGCCCGAACAGGGGATGTGTCCCCAGAATAGCAGCCTGAGGCAGGTATTTTTGCAGCGTTTTAACCGGAAACTCTTTAATTGAAGTTATGTCCATTACTATCTGGCCGGGACTGACAGCCGGAGCGATCTCCTTCACCACTTCTTCGAAGGCATCGATATTCACCGAAATGATCACCGCCTCAGCGGCTTTTACAGCTTCGCTGTTCACAGCGATCCCGACTTTAAGTTCTTCCTGCAAATCCAGCAGCTGGTTCTTATCTTTATCGCTCAGGATGACTTCATGGCCTTCGACCTGCAATTGACGGGCCAGCC
>DAOUFH010000150.1:0-9577 GCA_034429955.1 Dehalococcoidales bacterium | reverse complement strand
TATTATGGGTGATTTAGGAATTAATCTTCCGTTATTAATATCGCAGCTAATCAGTTTTCTGATCTTGCTGGTCTTGCTGTATTTCGTGGCCTATAAGAGAGTCATCAACGTTCTGGATGAGCGCTCAAGAAAGATTAAAGACAGTATGGAACAGGCCGAGTCGGCTAAAAAGCAGAGCTTGCAGGCTGAGGATGAGATTAAAAAGCAAATCCAGGCCGCCAGCCAGAAAGGGCAGGAAATCATCGCCCAGGCTACTAAAGCCAGCGATGAAATCAGAGCGAAAGCTCAGGAGTTGGCCCAGAAAGACGCCGAACAGCTTATCGAAAGAGCCCGTCAGGCTATTCAGACCGAAAGAGATGAGGCTATCGATATCTTGAGACGCGAGTTTGCGGACGTAACTATCTATGCCGCCGGTAAAGTAATCGGTGAGACTCTGGATAAGCAGAGCCACAAAGAACTGATTGAAAAAATCATCAACGAAAATCAAACTCTAAAACGCGGTTAATCGGGGAGCAATTGAATTGGCTGAAGTCACCATACAGGTAAAACGATATGCTCAGGCAGCGTTCAAGATAGCGCTGGAATCCAATGCAGTATCGGACTGGCTGCAGGATCTGAAAGAGATGGCGGCCCTGACCGATATACCTGAACTGGTACAGGTTATGGAAAACCCTGCGATGCCTGAGCAGGCCAAGAGGAGTTTGTTGGAGAGCCGCTTGAAGCTGTCCGACAAAATGGCTATGAATCTGCTTTACTTGCTGGTGAACAAAGGCAAATTCAGTTTAATCAAGGGTATCTATCAAAATTTCAGTCAGCTTGTTGATGAGTTGCAGAGCATCGACAAGGCCGAGGTGACTACCGCGGTACCGCTGGATAAAGAGGAAAGGCAGAGAATTACTCAATATCTGGCGCAGATACGCGGTAAGCAAATCGTTATGACTGAGAAAGTAGATGCTGGCATCATCGGCGGGATGATTGCCAGGGTGGGCGGAAAAATCATCGACGGCAGTACCGCCAGCCGGTTGGCAGCACTTAAAAATGCGCTTGCGGAGGCCGGAGGTTAGGATGCCCACCTTAAGCGGGTCTGTAGAATATCATCGGGGATATTGTACAAAGGAATAATTAAATAGGAGGAAAATAATGCCCGAAAGCGGAATCACATCCATGATGGAGGAGAAGAGAGTCTTCGAGCCTCCCAAAGAGTTGGCCAAGAAAGCCTACATCAAAAGCCTGGACGAGTACAAGAAAATCTATCAGAGATCGGTGGACGATCCTGAGGGTTTCTGGGCTGAAATGGCACAGCAGCTTGACTGGTATAAAAAATGGAATAAAGTCCTGGTTGAGGACTTTCCTAAAGCCAAGCATTCCTGGTTTGTAGGCGGCAAACTCAACGTCAGCTACAACTGCCTGGACAGGCATTGCAAGACCTGGCGTCGCAATAAAGCTGCGATAATCTGGCAGGGTGAGCCTCTGAACGAAATCAAGACCCTGACCTACCAGGAGTTATATTACGAAGTTAACAAATTTGCCAATGTATTGAAAAAGATGGGCATCAAAAAGGGTGATAGAGTCACCATCTATCTGCCTATGATTCCCGAACTGGCTATCTCAATGCTGGCCTGCGCCAGAATCGGCGCAATCCACTCCATTGTTTTCGGCGGTTTCAGCGCTGAAGCACTGCGCGATAGAATCGGCGATTGCCAGGCTTCTCTTCTAATCTGCGCCGACGGCTATTACCGTAACGGCAAAACCGTCGCCAGCAAGGCCGGCGCCGATGTCGCTATGGCCGCCAATCCTACTATCAAGAACGCCATCGTGGTCAAGAGAGCCAATTGTGAAGTTAACATGAAAGAAGGCCGCGATAACTGGTGGCATGATTTGATGACCGACCCGGATATCAAATCTGAATGCGAACCTGAGATACTGGATGCAGAAGACCCTCTGTTCATCCTGTATACTTCCGGCTCAACCGGTAAACCCAAGGGAGTTGTGCATACTCAGGCCGGTTATTTGATGTATGCCTACCAGACCATGAAATGGACCTTCGATGTCAAGGACGAAGATATTCACTGGTGCACGGCCGATATCGGCTGGATCACCGGGCATACATACTGTATCTATGGTCCTCTGGCCAACGGCGCTACCTCACTGCTGTTCGAATCCGTGCCCACTTATCCTAAAGCTGACAGGTTCTGGCAGATTATCGAGCAGTACAAAGTCAATATTTTCTATACCGCTCCTACTGTGATACGCTCCCTGATGAGAGAGAGCATAGATCTGGTCAACAGCCATGATTTGTCCTCTCTGCGCATCCTGGGCAGTGTGGGCGAACCCATCAATCCCGAAGTCTGGATGTGGTATTATGAGAACATCGGTAAGAGCAATTGTCCCATCGTGGACACTTACTGGCAGACCGAGACCGGCGGGCATGTGATTACACCTCTGCCGGGCGCTATTCCGCAGAAGCCCGGTTCCGCCACCCTGCCCTTCCCCGGCGTCGTACCGGTTATTTTAAGGCAGGACGGTTCTGAAGCCGAGGTTAACGAGGGCGGCTATCTGGCTATTAAACGGCCGTGGCCCGGCCTGATGCGCCGCATCTGGGGCGATGATAAAGATGAACCTAAATCTTTCTATGAAAAATATTTTGCCCAATACCCCGGCGTCTATACCGTCGGTGACGGGGCCCGCAAAGATGAAGACGGCTATATCTGGCTGATGGGCCGTATCGACGATGTTATCAAGGTTTCCGGTCATCGTATCGGCACTGCTGAAGTTGAGAGCGCTCTGGTCTCTTATCCCTCGGTCGCCGAAGCTGCTGTGGTCGGTATGCCGCATGCCATCAAAGGTGAAGGCATCTATGCTTACGTGATACTGAAAGCCGGCATCAACGGCACCGATGAACTGAAGAAAGAGCTGGTGGCTCATGTCAGAAAAGTTATCGGACCTATTGCCAGTCCCGATAAGATTCAATTCTCAGAAGGTCTGCCCAAGACTCGTTCCGGCAAGATTATGAGAAGGATTTTGACCAAGATCGCTGCCGGTGATACCGGTAATCTGGGTGATACCAGTACTCTGGCTGATCCCGCAGTGGTGGATACCCTGATTCAGGGTAAACAGTAAACAGGTTGCCGCTCCCCTTGCGAGAGGGGAGCGGCTATAAAAATATTGAGTAAAGCTTAAAAGCCGGGGCTTAAAAGGGCACAGACAGTATCTGTTTTTAAGCAGTGTCTTTTAATCTTTAATCTTTCGAGAAATCTAAATACAGGTGATTGATATGGCAAACAAAGGGCAGGATATCGTTTCGGTAATAAAACAGCAAATCGAGAATTTCGGGATGTCAGTCAGTATGCGTGACGTCGGTACTGTTATCGAGGTTGGTGACGGTATTGCCCGCATCCATGGTCTTTCGGGTTGTAAAAACAACGAAATGCTGGAATTTCCCGATAACATTATGGGTGTTGCTCTTAACCTGGAAGAGGATAGTGTTTCAGCCATTGTGATGGGTGATTATGCCAGGATTAAAGAGGGCGATGAGGTTAAAACTACCGGCAGGATCGCCGAGGTTCCGGTGGGTAATGCTCTGATAGGCCGTGTGGTTGACCCGCTGGGCCGGCCTATCGACGGTAAAGGCCCTATTCGTACCGATAAAACCCGCCCCATTGAGAGAATTGCCCCTAATGTGGTGGTCCGCGCTTCGGTAAATGCCCCGGTTCAGACCGGTATCAAGGCCATTGACAGCATCGTCCCCATCGGCCGCGGTCAGCGTGAGTTGATTATCGGAGACCGCTCGACCGGTAAGACCGCTATCGCGCTGGATACCATTGTAAATCAAAAAGGTCAGGATCTGCTTTGTATATATGTCGCCATCGGACAGAAGGCTTCCAAGGTCGCCCAGGTGGTGGGTGCACTCGAAGAATATGGAGCTATGGAACATACCATTGTGGTAGCCGCCAACTCTTCGGATTCCGCTGCCATGCAGTATCTGGCCCCTTATTCCGGCTGCGCCATGGGTGAAGAATTTATGGAATCAGGCAAAGATGCATTGATCATCTATGATGACCTCTCCAAACATGCCTGGTCTTACCGCCAGATATCTCTGTTGCTGCGGCGTCCGCCCGGCCGTGAAGCTTATCCGGGTGATGTTTTTTATTTGCACTCCCGCTTGCTTGAGCGGGCCGCCCGGCTATCGGCTGAGAACGGTGGCGGTTCGTTGACCGCCTTGCCGATTATTGAAACTCAGGCCGGTGATGTCTCGGCTTATATTCCTACCAATGTTATCTCAATCACGGATGGTCAGATATACCTTGAAGCGGACCTGTTTAATGCCAATGTCCGGCCTGCCTTGAACGTCGGTCTTTCGGTTTCCCGTGTGGGCAGCTCTGCGCAGACCAAAGCCATGCGTCAGGTCGCCGGGCGTCTCAAGGTTGATTTATCTCAGTATCAATCCCTGGAAGCTTTTGCTTCATTTGGCGGGGCTGAACTGGATAAAGCCACCCGCGACCAGCTCAACCGTGGTAAGCATATCGTGGAAATCTTGAAACAGCCTGTTTTCAGCCCTATGGCGGTGGAACGGCAGGTTGTTATGCTCTATGCTGTTAATAACGGCTATACCGATGATATCCCGGTAGAAAAACTGGCCGAATTCGAGAGTAAATTCTTGACCTATCTGGATAATACGCAGGCTGCGCTGCTGAAAGAGATAGCCGAGAAAAAAGAGATATCGGCTGAGCTTGAAGCAACTCTGAAGGACTCTATCGTCCTGTTTAAACAGGGTTTTCTGGCATAAAAATTATTAACAGGAATTTGAAAATTGGCTAATACGCGGGCTATTCGTCAAAGAATAAAAGGTATACAGAACACCGCTAAAATCACCAAAGCGATGGAGATGATCGCCAGTTCAAAAATGCGTAAAGCGCAGGAAAGAGGGCTGGCCGGTCGTCCTTATTCCGATAAAATTAAACAGGTTATCGCTGATTTATCTGCTCTGGCAGTCAATGACACTGAAATACACCCGCTGCTTAAGCAGCGGCCGGTCAATAATATCGCTATCCTGCATATCGCACCGGATCGCGGTCTGGTGGGCGGTCTGGATGCCAATTTAAATCGTAAATTGGCCTCTTTTATCCTGCAACAGAAAACTAAAGTTGCGATGATACTGGTCGGCCGTCGCGGTATAGATTTCATGCGGCGTTATAACCGTGAAATTAAAGCCGAGTTTTCCGGACTGGGTGATAAACCGTCTTTAATAGATACTTTGCCGGTTTCCCGTATTATTATCGAGGAATACACCAAAGCTCAGGTGGATAAGGTGTATCTCTCTTATCCCAAATTTATGAATACTATGCGCCAGACTCCCGTAATCGAACAATTGCTGCCGGTCGTCCCGCTGGAATCAAACGGCTTCCGGCCTCATGATTATATCTTCGAGCCGGATGCTCAAACGGTCCTGTCCGGTTTGTTGCCGCGTTTTATTGAATCTGAAATATATCATGCTGTTTTGGAATCTATCGCCAGTGAACAGAGCGCCCGTATGGTGGCTATGCGGAATGCCACACAGTCTGCCAATGAGTTGATTGAAGAGTTGACTCTGGCTTACTGTAAAGCTCGCCAGGAATCGATTACAACCGAGCTTCTGGATATCGTAAGCGGTGCTTCGGCTATTGCATAATTCAGGAGGACATTGTGGCTAAGGGTAAAGTTATTCAGGTTATCGGTACAGTTGTTGATGTGGAATTCCCCCCGGGACAGCTGCCGTCTTTGTATAATGCGCTTGAGGTTCAGTCATCGGAAGGTAAAGTTGTGCTGGAGGTGGAATCCCATCTTCCTAATGATTGGGTCCGTTGTGTCTCCCTGTCTCCCACTGAAGGTCTGGAGAGAGGCGTTGAAGTTACCGATACCGGCGCTCCGGTTACGGTGCCGGTTGGCAAGCCTACCCTGGGCCGTCTGTTCAATGTTCTGGGTGAACCGCTGGATAATCTGGGTGAGGTGGCAGCCTCTGATAAGTGGCCCATCCACCGCTCTCCGCCTCCCTTTGAGGAACAGTCCAGAACGACAGAGACTCTGGAGACCGGGCTAAAAGCTCTGGATCTGATTACCCCCTTTACCAAGGGCGGCAAGATCGGGGCCTATGGCGGTGCCGGCGTAGGCAAGACAGTTATTATTCAGGAGCTTATCCGCAATATTGCTACTGCGCACGGCGGTTATTCGGTCTTTACCGGTATCGGAGAACGTTCCCGTGAAGGTAACGACCTCTGGAATGATATGAAATCCTCCGGTGTTCTGGAAAAGACCGTCATGGTTTTCGGTCAGATGAACGAGCCGCCCGGAGTGCGTCTGCGGGTGGGAATGACCGGTCTTACCATGGCTGAGTATTTCCGTGATTCACAGCATATGGATGTGCTGCTCTTTATCGATAATATTTACCGGTATACTCTGGCCGGTATGGAAGTCTCCGCGCTGCTGGGTCGTATGCCTTCCGCTGTAGGTTATCAGCCCACTCTGGCTACCGAGGTCGGTGATCTGGAGGAGCGGATTACCTCGACTCGCAGCGGTTCTATCACTTCCTTCCAGGCTGTTTACGTGCCGGCTGATGATTACACTGACCCCGGTGTAGCGACTACCTTCGGTCATCTGGATGCTGTAGTCGCTTTGGACCGTTCTATTGCGGCCCAGGGTCTTTATCCGGCGGTCGACCCCCTGTCTTCCAGCTCACGTATCCTGGAACCGCGTGTGGTCGGCGAGGAACATTATAATGTCGCTATCCGTGTGAAACAGGTACTGCAGAGATATAAAGACCTGCAGGATATTATCAGTATCATGGGTATTGAAGAATTGAATGAGGAAGACAAGCTGATAGTTTCCCGGGCCAGAAAGATTCAGCGTTTCCTGTCCCAGCCCATGTTTGTCAGTGAAGTGTTTACCGGCCGTCCGGGTAAATATGTGACTATTAAAGAGACAGTCCGCGGCTTTAAAGAGATACTGGAAGGCAAACATGATGAATTGCCCGAGCAGGCTTTCTTCATGGTCGGCGGCATTGATGAGGCTGTCGAGGCTGCTCAAAAGCTGCAGGCCTGATGATTATTATATTCTGGACTGATTTAATATGCCGATGAAATTAGATATTGTAAGCGCTGAAAGAACGGTCTACTCAGGGCAGGTGGATATGGTTATCGCGCCCGGTATCGAAGGCCAGCTGGGTATTCTGCCCAAACACGCGCCTCTGATGTCAATATTGCAGGCGGGTGAGTTGATCGCACGTTCCGGAGAGGAAGAATATCTGGTGGCTATCAGCGGCGGCTATCTGGAAGTCAGGTCCGATGGTGTGATCGTTCTGGCTGATGCCGCCGAGAGAGCCGAGGAAATCGATATCGCCCGTGCGGAAGCCGCTCGTAAAAGGGCCCAGGAAAAGCTGGCCCAATCTACCTCTCTTGAGGAAATAGATCTGGCTGAGGCCGCTTTACGCAGGGCTATCGCCAGAATAGAGGTGGCCGACAGGCGGCTGCGCCGCAAACAAATAAAGTAAAGCAAAACCCCGCAATTTGCGGGGTTTTTTAAAACCTTTAACAGGTCCTTTTCAGATAATAAAAAGAGCTGGATTATTGCCAATTAACCAATCCAGCTCTTCAATTTACCTAGCTGTTGATAAAAGAATCGAAAACATCGAATCCAGTTATAGAATTTGCAGCGTAGCTCGGGTGCCTAATTTAGCGGCTTTTACCCGGAGGAGTGTGCGCATGGCTTCCACTATCCGGCCCTGTTTCCCGATTACCCGGCCCTTATCATCATCGGCAACCTGCAACTTGAATGTAACACCCTGCTCGGAGGTCTCTTCAGTGATTACTACATTGTCCGGAGCATCTACGATGGATTTGACGATGTATTCAAGTAGCTCTCTCATCCTTTCTCCTTGTTGGCGCTAAACTTCTCTAATATGCCTGCCTTACTGAATAATCTGGCAACAGTAGCGGTAGGCTGTGCACCCTGTTTAAGCCAATCTAAAGCCAGCTGTTCATTGATTACCAACTCTTCAGGTTGTGTTCTCGGATTGTAGTGCCCAATGATATTTATAAATTTGCCGTCACGAGAAGTTCTCGAGTCCGCAATGACTAATCTGTAGCTGGGTTGTTTGGTAGCACCAATTCTGCGAAGTTTAATTTTTACCATTTTTTCTTTTATTTCCTTTGATTTTACAATACATAATTTTAGGTCTAAAGGTTATTATGCAATATGCAATACTGCAATGTCAACTCAATTAAGCTTCAAAATACGCTTAACAAAGGCTAGCATAAGGTAAACCTCGCTTAGTTAATATTATATATATATTTTTTATTTTTGTGGGGGACGTCGGACTATCTTTCACAGAAAGGCTTGCGGCGACGATGATGTTCCCTGCAGAGCAGGCAGTAACCGTGCCGCTTGCACTTAATTTTCGGGCAGGGACAGTTGAGGTTTTGCTCTACGGTTGCAGGAATTTCTTTCATCTACGGACTATTATAGTCCTTTAGAAAATTGAGCGACAGGCCGGAGATTCATTATAATTCAGGTATTATGCTGTATCCCCCGGCAGCCGGAAATGGTAAACTCGGCCCGGATTCAGGTTATGCAAGGGGAGATTACTCATTTGAGGTACTGCTTATAAATGCGTTTTAGCAATATACATGACTGGGAGATCGATTACCGTCAGGCCGTCAATCTGCAGAAAGATTTACAGTCCAGGGTAGTGACTGTGGGTGACCTGAAAGAGGTCAAACTGGTGGCCGGAGTGGATGTATCGGTCGCGCTGGACAATCAGGCCACCGCCGCGGTAGTGGTTCTGGACTATCCGGAACTGCAGGTAGTGGCCAGGCAGGTCGTCAAGGGATATCCCCAATTTCCCTATATTCCTGGTTTGCTGTCTTTTCGCGAGATACCGCTGCTATTGCAGGCCATCCGGGAGTTGACTGTCACCCCCGACCTGTTTTTGGTAGACGGTCAGGGTATCGCCCATCCCCGGCGCTGTGGTCTGGCCTCTCATCTGGGTCTGTTTCTGGATATACCTACTATCGGTTGTGCCAAAAGCCGACTGATTGGAGAGTATACTGAGCCTGCCTCTAAACGGTCTGCTTATAGTCCTTTACGTGACCCTCTCAATCAGGATGTTATCGGCGTAGTATTGCGCACCAAAGACAACACAAAGCCGTTATTTATCTCGGTCGGTCATAAAATAGGCCTACCATCCGCCATGGATTGGGTGTTAAAATGTGGTAAAGGTTACCGTTTGCCCGAACCGACCCGCCTGGCCCATTTGTCCAGCCGCGGACAGTATTGATAGAGGACAGGCGGTTGATATAAATATACTAAGGTAGTTATGATGCAGGAACTGTACGCCAAAATTGAGGACTCAAAGGCCAGAGTGTCGTCCGCACTGGTGCGACTTTGATATCCCCGACAAAGAAAAACAGATAATCGAACTGGAAAAACAGTGTGCCGACCCGGACCTGTGGCAGGACCAGGAAAAAGCCCAGGTCTTGCTGAGGCGGCTTTCCGATTTGCGTAAGACTGTTGAAAAATGGCGCTCGCTGGAGAAGCGCTTTGTCGA
>DAOUFH010000149.1:0-5284 GCA_034429955.1 Dehalococcoidales bacterium | reverse complement strand
GACTACCGGCGTGCGTTCCGGCGACGGTCGTATCATCCAGTGCCGTTTCTCGGTTCAACTTATCGAGTCCTGCCATGAAAAATATCTGCTGATCAATATGGAAGATGTTACAGCGGAAACGGCGGCTGCGGCAGAACTGAAACGCCTCAATAATTTTCTGATGGCCGTGCGCAGTATCCATCATCTGATTATCCGGGAAAAAGAACCCGCAGTGCTATTACGCAAGGTCTGCTCAATCTTTGTGAACAGTCTGGGTTTTCAAATCTGCTGGGCCGTCAATCTGAATGAAAACCCGGTTCTGGTAGCGGCGCTGCAAAGCGGTAAGAGCTTTAACTTCGAAGGGCTAAAAGAACAGCTCTGCAAACGGCAGTATCCGGTTTGCGTTGAGGCTGTTTTACGCAATCGCCGGACCGTCAGCCTGATTACCGGGCAGAGCATGTGCCAGTCCTGTCCGAATAAAAGGCAAAACACTCCCGGGGACGGTGTATTGCTCTCTCCTCTGGTTTATAACGATACGGCGCAGGGAATTGTGGCGGTGATTTTATCAGCAGGGACTAATATCAGCCGGCAGGAAAAAGCTCTGATAAGTGATTTATCTGCCGACCTGGGTTTGGCCCTGTACAACATTAAAGTGGAGAGACAAAAATCTCATACCGAAACACAGCTTTCAGCCAGCGAAGAGCGGTTCAAGCATATCACCGAAGTTACCCATGATGTTATTTACAGCATTTTGGCAGAGCCGAAGTTAGCTTTTGAGTTTATCTCTCCTTCTATAAAACAGATTCTAGGTTATGAACCACGGGAACTTGAGAATAATATAGATTGGATTTTACACAATATTCATCCGGATGACTTGCCTGTTATTAACACTCCTGTTGGACAGCCGGAAGTCCGTAATACAGGCACTCCCATTGTGCTGCGCTGGAAACATCAAGACGGGCATTATGTCCATATCGAACACAGCTACACTGTAGTATATGATGATGACGGTAAAATTAAGGGGTTCATAGGGGTCGGCAGGGATATATCCGAAAGAATCAGACAGGAAGCGCAACTTCGCCTGGATGAAATGCGGCTGGAAAGCCTGTTGAGATTGTCTCAATATGAAACGGAAGATGTTCAGAGCCTGCTGAACTATGCCCTGCATGAAGTCATCAGCCTGACCGGCAGTAAAATCGGCTATATTTATCATTATTCCGAGGAAAAGCAGGAGTTCAGGCTGAATACCTGGTCCAAAGGCGTCTACCCTCTGTGTAAGATTCAATCTCCTCCGGAAGTTTACTATTTGAAGAATACCGGTATCTGGGGTGAGGTGGTCAGGCAGCGCAAACCGATTTTAATTAACGATTACAAGGTGGATAATCCTTTGAAAAAGGGCTATCCTGAAGGACATGCCGACCTTTCGCGATTCCTGTCGATTCCTGTATTCGTGGATAAACGCATTGTAGCTGTGGTGGGTGTGGCTAATAAAACTGAGGAATACGACCAGTCCGATATCCGGCAGATCACTCTGCTGATGGATTACACCTGGAAACTGGTGGAACGCAGGATGGTCGAGGGAGAGCGGCTGAAGGCTGCCCGCAAGATAGAAAATCTGTACAAAAAAGAAAAAAAGCATACTCTGGAACTCCAGGAGGAGGCCAAAGCCAGAGGCCTGTTCATAGATGTCCTGGCTCATGAACTGAGAACTCCGTTGACTCCGGTGATGGTCTCAGCCGGAATGCTGCAGGACCTGTTAATTGAAGGCGATGAGATCAAGAAAAGACTGGCAGCCAATTTATTTAACAGTTCCATCAATTTATCCAGACGCTTGGAGGAATTGCTGGACCTGGCCAGATATGCGCGAGGCACTTTTAAATTACATCTTAAGGCGGTCTCTCTTTCTCAATATATCTATGATGTGGTCGAACGGTTCCGGCCGGGGCTGATGCACGGCAATCAGACCCTGACTGTGAATATAGAGCCGGAACTGCCGGAGGCTATGGTGGATACATCCCGTCTGGAGCAGGTCTTGATCAACCTGCTTTCCAATGCCGTCAAGTTCAGTCAGGATGACGGGAATATCAACCTCAATGCGGCGGCCAAATCGGGTTGGCTGCTGGTAGATGTAACGGATGACGGCATTGGTATCGCACCGGAAGACCAGAAACGCTTGTTCCAGCCGTATCACAGGGTGGAACAGGACCGTCAGAAATATCCCGGCATAGGACTGGGACTGGCGGTTTCCAAACAGATTATTGAAGCGCACGGCGGTAGAGTATGGCTGAGCAGCAAACCCGGCAAGGGCAGTACCTTCAGCTTCAGCATACCGGTCAGGACACCGGACAGCCGGATATGAAAAAATAATGTTAAATTTGAATCCGGAACGACTTGATTCAGGCTGCAAATATATCATGCGTCGCGTATAATATCTTTGATATAATCATATCAAGGAGCCGATCATGAAGTTGTTATTGATTGAGGATGATGATACTACGGTCGAATCAGTGCGACTGTGCCTGGAAATTTGTGAGCCGGAAAGCAGTGTAAGATCGACCGGCAAGGGTTTGGAAGCCCTTAAGATTTTGAAGAATGAGCAGTTCGATGCGGCCTTGATCGACCTGGGACTGCCGGATATCGACGGCAATGAGGTGATCGAAAAGATGCGTACTTTTACCAACATTCCCGTCATTGTTTTAAGCGCCAGGCATAGCCAGGACTTTATCAAACAGGCCCTGAGTGCGGGCGCCGATGATTATATCACCAAACCCTTTGACTATCATATGCTTCTGAAACGTTTGAAAACGCTTATTGCAGAAAACCGGAACGAACCGTTGGAGGGATCACTGTAAACTATGACCGCTGCTGTTTCTTCAGCCCTGCAGGGTGTCCGTATCCTGGACTTCAGCTGGGTGCTGGCCGGCCCTTTCGCAACGCGCTTACTGGCTGACTTCGGGGCTGAAATAATAAAAGTCCAGCCGCTTCTGCCGGAAGCTGAGGATGCCTATTCCCAGGCTTATTATGAAAACTGGAATCGCAACAAGCTGGGACTTTCGCTGGACATGTCGCAGCCTGACGGCCTGCAGATCGCCAGACGCCTGGCGGCCGTCAGCGATGCCGTGGTGGAAAATTTCAGTCCCAGGGTGATGTCCAACTGGGGACTGGACTACGAGGGCTTGAAGTCGCTAAAACCGGATATCATCCTGCTCAGCCTTTCTGTAATGGGTCACAGCGGTCCCTGGCAGGACTACAGCGGCTTCGGAGCGGCGGTCCAGGCTTTTGCAGGCATGACCCATCTTACTGCTTATAAAGCTCAAAATCCAGTCGGCCCCGGCTATGCTTATTCCGACCACATTGCCGGCCTGTACGGTGCCCTGGCTTTGCAGGGGGCCTTGCTCTACCGGGCCAGGACCGGGCAGGGACAATTCATCGACCTTTCCCAGACGGAGTGTCTCACCAGCCTGCTGGCGGAATCGTTATTGCAATATTCTCGAGATAATAAAGCAGTGCGGCCCCGGGGCAACCGCTCGGAGGTCTATGCCCCTGAAGGTGTTTTTCCCTGCCTGGGCGAGGATAACTGGTGTGCGATATCGGTAAAAGACGACGCCGAGTGGCAGAGATTTAAGCAGGCGCTTAATTCACCCGCAGCCTTCAACGCCGCTAAATATGATAGCCGGGAAGGCCGGCTGCGTTTCGTCGACCTGCTTGAACAGGAGATCGGCCAAATTACCCGGAACTATCAAGTAGAGAATCTGGTGGAATTGCTGCAGGCGTCCGGTCTGGCTGCGGCCAGGGTGAAAAGTGCGGCCGACCTGATGACTGATGCCGACCTGAACTCGCGCGGCTTTTTCATTCATATGCAGCATCCGGTCAAGGGAGATATCACCGGCGATGCTTCACCTCTGCATCTTTCCGATATTCCGGCGGCCTATGCCCGTCCCGCCCCGCAGAGGGGACAGGATAACGACTATGTCCTCGGCACTTTGCTGGGCTATTCACCGGCTGAAATAGCGCAATTCAGGCAGGCTAAAGTTATCTAGCTGTTTTATTTCAGTTTCTGACATTTAGGGCAGAAAAAAGTGCCTCTCTGTCCCACCACTATCCTTTCGATTGGACTGCCGCAGACCGGGCAGGTCTCGCCTTTACGGTGTGCGACCTTGAATTGCAGGTGTGCTTCGCCCTTGATGCCGTCGGGACGGTAAAAGGTGTCCGTGCTGGCTCCCTTGTTTTTAATCCCCTGTTGCAATACCGTTTGGATGGCCTGATGGAGCCGGGCTATTGCGCTCCCACTGAGCGTTCCGGCGGGAGTTCTGGGATGAATGCCTGACAGAAACAGGGCTTCGTCGGCATACATGTTGCCGATTCCGGCGATGAGGGTCTGGTCCAGCAAAAGGCTTTTGACCGGGGTAGGGCGGCCGGCTAATATCTTTTGCAAATCTTTAACCTGAAAATCCGTGCTCAGCGGCTCGCTGCCCAGCTTGCCGGTCACTTCATTACAGTCTCTAACCAGCCATAAACGGCCGAAACGTCGGATGTCCTGGAAGTGAATGGCGGTGCGGTTGTCCAGATGAATCAGGGCCCGTACCATTTTTCCTGCCGGTTCATCATCGGCTTTGACCAGCATCGACCCGGTCATCCGCAGGTGGGCTATCCAGTACCAGCCAGCGTCCAGTTCAAAGAGCAGATATTTGCCGCGCCGTCCGACCGTCAGGATGGTCCTGCCGCTGATAAGACGGCAGAATTCCGCAGCGGAAGGACAGGCTACGGTACGTTCGGTAAATACTTCGGCCCGGATAATTTTATGACCCGTGACATAAGGCCGCAGGTCATTAACAGTGGTTTCAACTTCAGGTAATTCAGGCATCGTATTATTCCTAATTAATCATTATTTAGAACTTTCAGAAAGCGGCCGGGTGATGCACTCCGACCCCCTGCACCTGAAACTTAATACTTATAACCTGGAACTTTTAACCAAGGTCACTCCATCTCTCCCCAGTTTTTACCCATTTTCATATCTACCTTGAGCGGGACTTTCAAGGGCAGAGCGGAGGACATCAGCTTTTGCGCCAGCTCTTGCATCAATTCCGTTTCATTCTCCGGCACTTCAAAAATCAGCTCGTCGTGCACCTGTAAAATCATGCGGCTTTCAATCCGTCGCCGGTCGATCTCGTTCTGGATATTGATCATGGCGATTTTGATGATATCCGAAGAGGTGCCCTGGACCGGCATGTTGATAGCCATGCGCTCGGCGCCTTCGCGAATCATACGGTTGGGCGAATTGACCTCCGGTATATAGCGGCGGTGT
>DAOUFH010000148.1:0-2220 GCA_034429955.1 Dehalococcoidales bacterium | reverse complement strand
TTCAGGCGAGAGCGGGCGTCCGGGACTGACCAGTTCATCACCGGTGGAAATCACTGCCGCTACCGGCCGCCTGATAACCTTGATCCTGCCTCGGCCGGCATACATCAAAATAGAAATATGATTAGGCCCGATAACCGTGCCCTGAGCAATGATTTTCTGGCCCCGGGCGATATTGGTTCCGGACTTACGGACGCTACTGCCCGCTTTGGCAGCCATGAAAATTCTGGTAACAGCTGGTATAACGGGGCTTGCCCCCTCTTTATTATCCGGTTCATCGGAGGCTTCAAAAGGGATAACACAATCAGCTCCTTCCGGTAGAATCGAGCCGGTCATTATCCTGATGGCGGTGCCCGGTTCAACCTGATGGACCGGCAGACTACCGGCCCTCACGGTTTCCACCACCCGCAGTGTCACCGGACTGCTTTTACCGGCTGATTGAACATCCGAGGCTTTGACTGCGTAACCATCCTGTATGGCACAGTCTCTGACCGGCAGACCGACCTCCGCAAAGATGTCCTCAGCCAGTACCTGTCCCGAACAGCGAAAAGGCTCTTTTTCTTCGATTCCCAATACAGGGATGTTTTCAAGAACTAGTTTTAGGGCTTCATCATAACTATGCATTGCATGTCTCCTGAGCATAACGCATAGCCGTCAGATTATCAGGGCAACACAATAATCCGGAAAAAAGACCCAGGCTTTTATAGTCTGACCAACAAAAAGCAACTATGAGGATGTTATAAAATGGCAAACATCCGCATCTTTCTCCTTTTCCGCATGGGAAACATCGCCGTTTCCAGCAATGCCGTCGATTCCCGGTTTTAGCGGGAATACCGGCTGGTCACCATAGATGGCTCTGCAGGTGAGTCAGCTTTGAAGACTGATGCTAATATGTTGAACTGATTAGGCTTTGCTTTGAGCTAAATCAATTTGATTAAAAAGCAGACTGTCCGTTTTGACCGGGCTATGGCAAGCCGGTTTAGAACAAAAAACGCTTCCCGGACATAAGGAAGCGTTGCCTGATAAACACTGCATTCCTTCTCCTTTCCAAACGGGAGGCGATACCGTTTCCAAGATCGCCGTCGACCCCTCTTTAAGCGGGAATACCGGCTATCAACCATATCATTAGTTGACTTAGGTAAGATAGCTCCAGAGAATTTCAAACCTATCCTATCATAGCTTGCTTAATACTGTCAACGTCCCTAAATTAGCATGTTATGTAATACAGCCTGAATAGGGTATTTTTTGTGTTTTTTGAGTTGTGGGGGTGCACTAGAAATAAAAAACAGCCGCTCGCGAGATTTCCGCAAGCAGCCGACGGTCAAAAGCAAGTCAATATCAGGTCCTTTTTACCCGGTCAAGAGTGTCGGGTGGTTGCTTGGCCTTGCCGGAAAATTATTCTGCCAATAAAGTGCAGCTTTTTTTAATTTGACAGAGAAGCTTGATTAAGTCCGCTAATAAACCAGTCCCAGCCTTGCCAGCAGAGATGCAGATTGTTTTCGAGCAGTTCCGGCGGCAAGGCGGCCTCTGAGTGTACGGGAATTACCATACCTGATTCAGCCATATAACGCTGGACCTCTGCAGATAAAAGATATTCACTGATATGCCGGGTCTGCTCGAAACTGCCCTTCTTGTGAATTATCACCTGAGGCACACAGACGGCTCCTTCTTCCGGCCAGCGCATCACGAAGTTTTTATTTCGGGAGGCGCGCGCAAACGGCAGAGGTACCAGTCCGATCTCCTTTTTACCGCTATCCACCTTCAGATTAGTATCTATAGGTGCTCCCTCGAAATCAACATTATCAAAAAATTTAGCGGCATTATCTCCCAGCAGTTGCGTCATGTAAAAACGCAGCAATCTGCGCACGATACGCAGAGAAGAAACTGTTATTTTACCTTTCCATTTTTCTTCCGCCAGTTCTGCCCAGGATGAGGGAGGATCTGGGAGGTCTTTATGATGAATCATCAGCAAAGGCACCAGGCAGACCAGACTGAAAAGTCCCGAGGGGTCTTCAAAACTCTGCTGTTTAAGCTCATCCCGTATTTCAGGTAGCTGGCCCTGCAGGTTTTCAAAATTGCCGGACTGCGCCATTCTATCGCGGTTCATAATTATAGACAGCTGGTGCGTACTGATCATGTCAGGGATCTCTGCAACGCTCAAAGGCAGCGGAGGATATTCTGCCTCTCTCATTCTGGTAAAGTGAACAGTTGTGCCGGAAGCTA
>DAOUFH010000147.1:0-44762 GCA_034429955.1 Dehalococcoidales bacterium | reverse complement strand
GATACAGATCGAGGAAGCCAGCGTTTTTACCATGGCGATTCTGGCCCGGATACGCCCTCCGCGGGTGGCTACCGCCGCCATTACTTCCGGAACTCCATGTCCTTTGGCTTCAGTTGAATTGGTATAGCGGATCAATAACCAGATAAGGACACCGCCGATAGCCGGCAGCAGGATAACATAGTAATGACCCATGAAGCTGAAAGCTTTGGCGCCGCCATCAAAAAAGATATTTTGAAAGAAACCTATCAACCAGCGGAAAGCTACCGCTCCCAGACCGGTGGTCAGTCCTACCACTATCGAAATCGAAACACCGAAGGCGAATTCTGAGCGCCGATAGCTCTGATAGACATATTTAGCCCGCTTCGCTATCCAATCTTTCATAATTGCTCGTCGTATTCCTTTCTTATCTGTTTTCGGCGAAAATACAGATTTGGCCACTGACAAACAAAAGCTGTCTTATTATCCTGATAAATATTTTGACCGGATATACACCGCATCCCTTTTCAGGCAAGCTGCCTCAGAGGTGAGTC
This sequence comes from Dehalococcoidales bacterium, assembly GCA_034429955.1. Classification (GTDB taxonomy): domain Bacteria; phylum Chloroflexota; class Dehalococcoidia; order Dehalococcoidales; family UBA3254; genus DATIKD01. The sequence continues at coordinate 44,232 of DAOUFH010000147.1, read as the reverse complement.
AGGAGGAGGAAACAGGCACAATGCTACTCAAAAAGAGCTTTTTTGAGAGTCCCGATCCCGGAAAGAGTAAAGGACAGTGGAAACGTGTCTTGGCTTACCACCAGTACAGCAGCAACGAAAACTAACCAGACCAGCAGCTTATGTTTTTCGAAGAAATGACTCTTCAGCCTCCCTATACTGTATTAGATTTCGCAAACAGTTTTTATTGTACCACATTGAGCAGTGGTTTTGGCAGGGTAAATTAATACTGAATGCTCCCTGTAAGGGGAAATCAAAGCGTACGGGCTGCAATGCAGTGATTTTTCACCGCTTGTAAGAGCTGGATAAACTCCCGGCGATATTCAGCAAAAGCTTGCTGCAGGGCTCCACAATCATCCTTGAAATAAGCCACTATCCCTTCCAGCGTTTTCAACTGATGTACCACTTCGCAGCGGCTATTCTCAGGCACACTGATCAGACCGGAAGTAATGCTGAAATCCAGAGGAAAGACCTGACAGATAAAAGGCTTGGCATGATAGGGCAGGATGCAGCCTTTGGCAATCAAAAAGGGACAATGGTGTTTGATGCCGGTCGGCCGGGGCCAAAGCGACATCAACTCCGCCCAGAGAGGATCATATAGCGCACCGCCGGTGGTATAAAGCTTCCGCTGAGATTTACTCAGGGGCTCATCATTAACAAAGCGGGACTGGGGCAGTCCGCTGATTGTAGATAGACGCTCGATTTCTGAAGGAAGCAGTATAATTTTCCAGTCCTCAGTAAAGATATCACAACAGCAGCCGCCATCAACGCTGATGCAATCGGGACAAAGATACATATCAACCTCACGCAGGGGCACTATGGGGGTCAATTGAAGAGGACTGTCGGCAGTATACTATCATATATTTAATCGGTTTTCCGTTATCTGAAACAAGAATAGCAGAAAGCGGGCCGCTTGGCAATAGTACATATTTAGTTATTCGTTTTTCGTCGTTCGTGAATCCCCACCCCGGATGCTTCGTCGGCTGACGCCTCCTCCAGCCTGACAACCATCTGCTTCTTGTCATTCTGAGGACTGAGTGCTGTCAGCTATTCTATGCGATCGCTTCAGAAGTGAAGGATGTTCGCGATGACGTTGGTTTATATCTTCCGGTTATTTGAATCGGTTTAGTGCTTCGAGCCTGGAATTTGCTTCGAATTTATTATTTCGCATTGCGTATTTAATTACCGGTAGCTATCTTCTCGCGTAATCCCTGATTGCCTTAACCATAGCCTGTTTCTCCGCCGGGGTGCCTTTGTCGGGAATCCGGACATTGAGTATAAAGCCTCCACCCCGGCCGTACTTATCGATAACATCCTTGACATAGCTCTCGACCTCAGACAGAGACCAGACCCTGGATGAAAGAGGAGGACAACGCACCATCACACAGGCATGCCCCTTCAAGATTGCCCTGGCTTTCGCCGCATCCATATACTCCACCGAAGCCAGCACTTTGCCTTTGGGCAGTTCCAGCAGGCATTCCAGGCGGTCGCCGAACTCCGCCTCAAAGAAAGGCATGGGCACAAAACCCAGATCGATATCGGCCTGCAGGGCTTTTTTCAAACCCGGCCAGTAGAAACGTTTAAACTGGGCATCGGACATAAAAGCTTTATCGCCGCGCCAGAGCGGAATACCGATTCTCTTGGGATTCCCTCTTTGTTTCGGATCGGCCGGTTCAGCCACGGCAATGCGGCGTTCCAATATCAGTTCGCAGGCTTGCAGCAGTTTTGCCGGACGGCGGTACATATCCACCATCGAGCCTTTCATACCCCGCAGGAAACTGGAAAGGGTATCGAAGGGCGCGCCGCCCACACCTACCGCATTGGGTGAACCCAGTCCGGGAAAACCCAGCTGGGCCAGCTCTTCATAGGAATCTCCCACGACCTGGCGGTATTCAGCGGTTTTACGGCCGGCCTCGGCCACCCTGGTCGCCATTTCCACGAACTCCGGACTGGCGAAAAGTGAGCTCAGGCCTTCGAAGCCCAGGTAGATTGAATCCAATGTCGGCAGTTTGGCCAGCGGTGTCATCGCACCGTAAACACGGGGCAGATAACGGCGCAGCATAAAGCCGGTAGGATCGGAGATGAACATGTCATATTCATCTTCCTGCATAAACTCACCTTCGACAAACTGGTACTCGTAACTGGGAGGCAAATTTCCACCCGGCCACAGCTTGTTCTTGACGTCCAGCAATTCCATGGCGGAACCGGAAGTGGGCAGACCGGCATTGGCGATATCAGGTTCAAGGTCCAGTGTTATGCAGCGCATGGCAGCCTTCCAGCTCAGAGGGTCATAATAAGCGGCTGAATTGGAGACTCCGCAATAAGCCGGAGCATCGATATTAACCGAAAAGGGGATCCTCTCGGGTTCTTTCAGGTCTATAGCGTCTCTGACCAGTTTCTCCCTTTCCGCATATAATTGTTCAGTGGTTTTACCTGTCCGTTTTTCAATCTGAGCTTTGAGTTCAAGGTTCTCCCGGTTGTATTGCTCTGCCGAAGTCGGAAAATCCATCGCTAGCCCTCCTGACTGGTTTTAAAATCTTATGCGTAGATTATAGCATAAAGCGGCGGGCTGCCAGTATCGCCCGGCGACTCGCCTAAAGCTGGAACCTTTAAAATTTGACACTCAGAGTTGAATCCAGGCCGGAATATGGGGATTTTTAAGAGTAAGCCTGATAAAAGAGTCTCTTAAAACCAGTAGCAAAAGACTAATTATTTATACTGACTTCTGCAGACAATTACGATGATGGTTTCCTTCTCGACCTTATACACCCTGTCGGTTTCGTTGATACGCCGCGACCAGTAATTTCAGCGGCTCAGGTTTACCCAAAGCTTCAAAAGAAGAATGGGCGATATATTTGAACAAACGGTGGATTTTCTTGAGTGTTCTGTAGTCGTTCTCAAGCCGGAAGGTATAGTCTTCACCCCCGGTATCGGTGAAAAGTTTTATCACTCGATTGCAACTTCTCTTAATTTACCGGATTCCGCCTGCTTCTTACCCGGCAGGAACCATGCGCAGTTAGCCTTGTTGCCCATATTGATGATATTGTAATACCGGGCTTTGGAGATCATGACCACATCCCGTCCTCCCGGTCTAGTGATAATCAGGGCTTCGTTATCATCCGCTACTATGTCACTACATCAACTGTTTTTCCAGTCTACCAGTTCACTTAAAATCCTCATCCCATCATGGGGCATCCCTGCATAGACACTATCGCACTGTCCGAGACTGAATACACTGGAAACACCTTTGGCGAGTATTCTGTCTTTTAATTCCAGTCTACGGCCTTCAGGATAAACACCGACAGTCGAGACATAGCGGTTCATATACCTCAAAGAGTCTTCCAGTTTGGCTACCGGTCGTACCACTACTATCCGGCACATCGGGTGGTTAAGGATATCAAACTCCCCCGATATCACCACTACTCCGGACGAGCAATCCTTATTTATATACCACCGGGCATTAGCATATCTCCCGCGTCTCATACGCTTGATTTGTCCTATCGCAGAAGGTTGTACGAAGTTAGGAATTTCTTTATCCCACTTGCCTAAAAGATTACATAGAGACTGTGCATACTCGTTGGCCTGTTCCTCTGTGCTTTCAACATAGTGCACCAGAGAAGAAGTGCAAGCCTTCTGGTTATAAAGCATCACATCCAGTGAGGCTTTAGCTGCTGTTTCTTCAATATTGCCGGAGAAAGCTTGCTTGCCTATCAGACTAACTCCATAGCGAGGGTCGAGACAAATAACCCTGGCGAGCGCCTTGGACTTTATCGCACTGACTGTTTCCGGGCTGCCCCAGACCACAATCCGGTCAAACCCATTAGACTTAAAAAGGGTATTTTCTACGCTCTCGTCACCCCCTTGCCAGTAGACCATAGAAAGATTTTTCGTGACAGGATGATTGGGAGCAGCAGCCACTGCCGCTAAAGCAAATAAAGCTCCTGTCAGGCAGGCGCCATAAGGTAATTTGATTACGGCGGCGGACTTGGTTAGCACGGCACGCAGTGCAGAAACCAGTGGCACATCCGGGGTATTGCCGGCAGTGATATGAAGTTGCCTGGTTGGCATAGCGCGTATACTATACTTAACTTCTTTGGCAGAATCGCTGATGCCTTTAGCGAACAAATTGCAGATATGAAAGCACCCGGGTGATATTGAAGCGGGAATATCCACCCATCCGTTCAGAAAATCGCTGCCCGGCCTCTCTCCGAAGGAAAGCTCGGTGTCAATCATCTTGAGCGCCGCTTCACGGCTGAAAGTTAATTGAAAAGAGTTAAACCAGTTATCCAGAAAAGTGTCCGGGTATTCCGATGTCAGACGGCTAATTTCACTTATCTGCGAGATCAACCGGTTACCGGCCTCTATGGTGGATAAAACGGCTGCCAGATAATCGAGTATATTGTCTACAGATAACGCATAAAGTTCATGTACCAGCTTATCTGTATCGGTTTCGATGAGAGCTGAACCGCAGACTGAAGGCATGACCAGGTAGAGGTATTCCCCTGTATATTTCATAGTTTTGCGGTCAATTACAGGCTCACGGACGACTTGTCCCCCAGCCAGTTTAACGCAAGTAATCGTCTCGTCAGCCTGGCTGAATGCACTTTCGATTTCCTGCTTACCGATTTCAGGTGGTACTAACAGCTTCCCCTTGATAAGAAACGGCACCCTGACCAGGCCGCCTTCCAGGTTTAATAAATTATACCTAATACATTGTCTTTCCATATCAGATTCCTCTCAGGCCTGTATGGAGCCCATAATACCTCCGCACCCCTTTATCTCACTACCTGATATACGTCCTATTTCTGTTATCGCAGGACCCGAAAGCCCGCAAGCGCACACTCCCTCTATCATATGAACATAATCATTGCTGATAATGAAACCAGGGTAAGCAACCGCCATAGGGTCGAGGAAACCGAAAGCACCTTTTATGTCTTTGCCTTCCCTTAAGTTCATCTCTTCATCGAAGACCGCCGGTTCGATAATGGGCGGAATATGAAAACAGCCCTGCTTACAACGCAGCATGAGGGTATTAATTTCCGTCATTGAATAACCTTCCAAAACCATATCGGGTGATATATCTAAAGACTCTGTAAGCCTGTTAACTAAAGTCTCCCGTTTTATCGCCTCCCCTGTAAATGATTTCCAACCGCCGCCAAAGAGTACGAGGCTGCCTTTATTCAGAGACACAGGCAGCTTATAAGCTGCCATAATTTCACACAGTTCCTTGAACTGATGAGGCGCGCCAAATATAAATACCTTTTGCCCCTCTTTGGTTGAATGCCGGATATTATCTATCATTTTCAAGTAGTTTGCGTCTTTCCGGTCTGTCAGTTCGCGCCTTAATTTTTCAACAGTCCGGTTTTCCTGTTCTGTTCCGGCACCCCGTCTGAGAACGCGCAAGGCGGTACCACTCAGACCTATATCATAGAGAAAATAAGGCCGCTGAAAGAGCTGGGATAACTCCTCGATCAGAGCCTGATTGCCCATCCGGCCGGAGCGGAATCCCAGGAAGGCAGCATCGAATTCTGACAGCATTTTTTTAGCAGCAAGTTTGTCAAAGACATCCGGGGCCATTAGTTTAAGAGTTGATCCAAGGATTTTTTGTGATAATCCACCGGTTATCCGACCGGCCAGAAGAGGGGAGAGGCAGGCACTATTTGCCGTCATGGATAGCTGCCAGTTCTTTTTATCTCTAGGGACAAAAGAAAAGGCACCCGACGTGCCGGAACTGTAGACCACATGGACACCGCTTGTTTCGAGACATTCTATCCAGGCATCGATAGATTGGACACCGGATACATCTGTATCGATACGCCTGTGGTAGATACTGGAGAGCCATTGCGACATACTGCTGAAATTGTTGTCGTCCAACCAGGACTGTTCGTAGCTCTTAAATATATCGGAGGAAAACATGAGATTTTTCTTAATTGTGGCAATGTCAGCATCCGCTCCCAATCCCTCTTCCTCTGCTATCTTGCGGTACAGTGGAATATTTTCCCGGTAGTGGATCTGGTTAAGCCGAATTGCTTGATTGCGTAATTCTGCAGCATGAGCAAGTCCGGTGCTGTCTCCCAAAGCCCATGTCCGAGTAGCTTTAATAAGCTCGCTTTGTATATCTGCAAAATGCTTCATCAGCTTGTTATTTCAGATACGCAATGCTTTAAGGGAATTTTTTTATATTTACCCATACTAAAGAATTCCGTCCTGTAATAAAACCGGCTAATATATGGGAAGGTATCATATTTTACCTGGTTTGTCTCTTAAGATACAAGCTTAAAGAGGTTTAGTCAATGCTGTCTACCGTGTAGTACCGGAGGTTAAAATGGCGGATTATATTGTAAAATATAGCAGTCGAACGTTCAAACTAGACTTCAGACTTGCTTAACATATTTTTTCCATAGTCACGCGTCTTCTCTGAGCAAGCCGGAAACTTTCATAAAGGCAAAGACCAGGAGAGGAGATAAATATGCGCTATCTGGTCTCTGGCCTCTTTCCGCGGTATCGTCTTTTCCTCTTTAACCTCATTAATACTGCAACGTAATTGTTCAAGGGTAATACTATTGCCAAGTATCTCCTGTGTTTCCTGACTAGTCTGACAATTTTCTACTATGGTGAGTATTTTAGTTTCTCTCGTTATTGTTATAGCCTGCTTCTATAGCGATCACCACTCCACCGGATGTTCCAGCTTTGCCTTTCAAGGCTTCCAACCTGACCGGTGAGATACTAGCTCTTATCTTATTAAATAGTTAATTAGACGTAATATTTAAAACATTGCATAATAATACCTGAGACTTGCCGGGGGTAAACCTCCGTCCGCCGTGATTACCGCAAAATAACCAATGTACTCAAATTTCAAAATTTGAGCGTAATAAATGCCGGGCAAAGGTGCCGTGAAAGCAAATCTTTGCGAGTGAGGAAAGTCCAAAATGTCAGATAAGATGTTTCTAGAACGGGATAACCGCATCCAGACTGCCATCCAGCTAAGACAACCGGATTGCATCCCGATTATACTGCCGATGAGTTATATGCTGGCTGACATTGGCGGGATATCCCGCCAGGAATTGCACGATGATACCGAAAAAGCCCAGGAACTGCTGGAAAAGGCAGCCGTGGAGTTTCAGCCGGACGCTATCTTCGGTCTTTTTCCGCCCGACCCCAAACCCCATCTGCTTCTGGGTGACCGCATGACAACTTTCCCGGGGCATGGTTCCAGTCCAAACTCTGAATATCAATTCAATGAAAAAGAATTTATGCAAGCTGAGGACTATGACGAGTTCCTCGAAGACCCGGCTGATTGGGCGGTGAGGGTCTATCTGCCGCGTGTGTTCGCCGGTCTGGAGGGATTGTCGTTATTACAGCCCCTGGGCCTTTTTCTGAATGGTTCCTACAGTGTTTTAGGCCTGGGGACACTGAATATTCCTGCTCTTGCCGAGACTTTTCAAACCCTTGCTAAAGCTGCCCAGGCAGCCGCCGAAGATATCGCGCTAATGGCGCGGAACATCCGGAGAACGGCTGACCTGGGTTTTTCTTCAGGTTTTGTGGTCAGTTCGATGCAGGTCACCGCACCCTTTGATTTCATGTCTGATACTTTACGCGGGATGCGGGGGATTATGCTCGATCTCTACCGGCGTCCGGAGCAGCTCCTGGCCGCTGAGGAAAAGGTATCCCGGTTGCAGTTGAAAAACGCCATCAACATACGCCGTACGACTGGCACTAAAACCTGTTTTATTCCGCTGCATCGTGGTTCAGACGGCTTCATGTCGCTGCCTCAATTTGAAAAGTTCTATTGGCCTCAGCTCAAAAAGGTCATTTTAACGCTTATTGAAAATGACATTACCCCCTATATTTTTTATGAAGGCAACTGGGACAAACGCCTGAGTTATCTGGCTGAATTACCCCCCGGTAAAACGGCCGGCTGGTTCCACACCAGCGATATCTTCAAGGTCAAAGAAATGCTCGGTTCTATTATGTGCATTATCGGCGGCATGCCGAATTCACTTCTGGTATCCGGCACGATTGAGAAAGTACGGGAACACACTAAAATAGTATGCGAAACGGTAGGCAAAGGTGGCGGCTTTATCATGTGTACCGGTGTGGGTGAGATGTCAGGCTCCCGCCCTGAACTGGTTAAAGCCTGGGTAGAAGCTACCCGCGAATTCGGCAAGTATTAGTTAATAATAGCCCCCTCAAAGTCGATGAATTGAAAAAAACCTTCAGTTGTTTCACTGAAGGTTTCTTATTCGTACAAATATGGCGGACGCTACTCAAACCCTTCAAATTTAGCTTTGAAATGGTAAATTTGATACCGTGATAACCTATCCTGGCTCCTTTTTAGGCAACACCCTGCCATCCAAAATCTGATATTATAGATTAAACAAAACACTTATATACCGGTGATAAGAAGTTGGAACGCTTATTTATTAATCAAATTAAGATAAAGCAGTTTGATGAGCAATCGTATCTAGCTGAATTACCTGTAGTAAAATGGCTGCTTAAAGCCGAAAGTCTGGATTTCACCAGCGACGTTACCTTCTTTGTGGGTGAAAATGGCACCGGTAAATCTACCATTATTGAAGCAATTGCCATCTGCGCCGGATTTAACTCAGAAGGCGGCTCGAAAAATTTCACCTTTTCTACCCATCAAACCTCTTCAGATTTGCATAAGTATTTGACTCTTGCCAAATCCGCGCATGAGAAGGACGGCTTCTTTTTACGCGCTGAGAGTTTTTATAATGTAGCAACGCAAGTAGATGAGTTAGGCATCGACCTGGCCGGATATGGCGGGCAATCATTGCACGAACAGTCTCATGGCGAAAGCTTTATGGCGCTGGTTAAAAATCGTTTTAGAGGCAATGGGTTATATATATTGGATGAGCCGGAAGCTGCATTATCACCCTCAAGACAAATGACACTTCTGACAGAAATGAAACGGCTGGTTGCAAAAAATTCTCAGTTTATTATTGCAACTCACTCTCCAATACTGCTGTCTTATCCGGACGCTGTTATCTATCAAATATCAGAGGACGGTCTGCAGCGGGTAAAATATAAGGAGTGCGAAAATTATAAAATCATGAAGCAGTTTGTAGAGCAGCCAGAGAGAATGATTCATTATCTGTTTGATTATTAACCCAATAACAGACAAGCAGATTAGAAGCTTTTATGAAAAGCTGAAATGGTGGGCGCTAATGAGATTGAAACATTGACCGCAGACTTATCAGATCTGTGCACCAGGTTCGGCTTAACAGTTATTTGGCTTTTTGCAATGCTTGTACATCAGCGGAGGTAATAATTTCCAAATTGCGGGTTATTTTTTCAATAGTCCAATCCCACCATTTGATTTTAAGCAGTAATTCTATTGTTTCTGGCGGAAAACGCATTCTAATGACCCTGGCTGGGTTACCTCCTGCAACAGTGTAAGGAGCGATATCATTTACCACTACGGAGCGCGCGGCGATGATAGCACCATCCCCGATTTTTACACCCGGCATTATTAACGAATCATAACCAATCCATACATCATTTCCAATCACAGTATCACCTTTGAAAGGTAGCTCTTCTTTCCTGGGTATCACCTTTTCCCAGCCGTTGCTGAAAATACTGAAGGGATATGTAGAAATGCAATTTAGTTTATGATTGGCCCCATTCATTATGAATTTTACATTGCGAGCTATCGCGCAAAATTTACCGATAATGAGCTTATCCCCCAGGAATGGGTACAGATATAAAACATTCCGTTCAAAATGTTCTGAATCTTCGGGATCATCGTAATAGGTATAGTCACCAATAACGATTTGAGGATTAAAAACAGTGTTCTTAATAAAACAGACCTGGGGAAACCCCTGCATGGGATGTGTTTCAAAAGGAGATGGACCGTTCATAGGCTTACATTCACCTCTTTGCAAACAATATTGAGCAATATATTAAAACAAACGCAGCTTTCACATTTTTACTGTTTCAACCATTGCCAGTATCCGGTTTTCAATTTATCTTTACGAAATTCAAATATTAACCGGCATTTATAAGACGACTAACAATCCGTTCCGGACGCTTACTGGTCAAGTCATAGGCGTTTTGTAAATTCATCCAGAACTGCGGGGTGGTCCCGAGTGCTTGAGAAAAAAGCCAGGCGGTTTCCGGAGTAATACCGCGTTTGCCCCGGATAATCTCATTCACTCTTTGGAGGGGCACTCCGATGTGCTGTGCAAAAGTCACCTGGGTTATTCCAGCCGGCTTCAGAAATTCCTCTTTTAATATTTCACCCGGATGGGCAGCCACTCGATTTTCCGGCAACATATTCTTTCCTTCCCTAGTGATAGTCACATTACACATTATTCCCGTCAACACCATCAAAAATAATGATTAGTACATCCAGGATAATAATAGGCAGTAAAATCATCACTTAAGAATAATTACATATATTCTCACTGGTGAAATTATATTTTTTACATGGTTACCGTGCAACCATGCAATTTTAATAATGCCTCAAAAATTGGATCAGGTAAAAAGAGACAAAAATAAAAGGAATTTTGAGGTTTCAGGTTAATCTTAATAATTATAATTTGGCAATTAATAGCGGAAATCGAAGCTGAAGTCGGCTGTGAAAAGGGGCTGAAATGGTGGGCGCTAATGGGATCGAACCATTGACCGCAGACTTATCAGATCTGTGCTCTACCAGCTGAGCTAAGCGCCCAAGACATTATTGATTTTACGGTAAATCGCCCTTAAAATCAAGTTCGTGTACTCGTTCGGTGGGTTAATGCCGCCCGTCCGTCGCTGCTTCCAGCCGGACTGACAGCCGTAATCCCGTACTACCAGCGCTTCAGCATATTATACTGGGTGCGGGAAACAATCTTTATATTATCTCCCCAGCTTTGCTCCATCTCGGCAATAGCCTCTTTGAATTCAGGGCTGTTGCTGTAGGTCTCAAAGTCTTTTGCGCTGTCGTACTCATATACAGCCAGGTAGGTAGGCATGACCGGATCGGCAGCAGTAGCTTTATAACGGACGGCCTTTTTAAGCAGCCTGTTCTTCATAAGCAACGGAACATGTACCTCGTTATACCAGCGGTTAAAACGATCTTCGTCTTCAGCTTTACAGGCGGTCCCTATAATACTGATAAATGGACTATCTGACATACCGCACTACCTCCTGTTTATTTGGCTATCTCAATAATAACGGATTTATGTTACCGGAAAAGGGAAGGGTATTCAAGTTATAGGTTCCAAGGTTCACCCGACCTCCGGATGCTTCAGCCTCGCCAATCGAGGCTTCCAGCCTGACAGCGGGAGAGAAGGACTTTTTTAGTTCTTCGTCTTTAGCTGTCGAGATTCAGGAATCTCACAGCTAAGAATCCATTCCGGCTGGACGGCTTTTTAGAATTTCGGCTATTAGCATTTATTTTGATTTTATTATTTCGAATTGCATATTTATAACGACTCGCTGATCCGGCTTATCTGCTCGAAAAGGGGTAGGCCGGTATCCACTTTGAAATACTTTTCCGCCGGAACTTCTGCCACCGGTTCGAATTTTTGTTTCTGCGGCAGATAGATCTCCCAGCGTCCATCGGAAACCGACTTTCCCCGCGTGCGCTGATCCAGTCTCTCTTTGACCCTGGCTTCAGCCAGGCAGGTCTCTACGATACGCGAATCGGCCTGATATTTTTCCGCCAGTTTCAGGGCCTTCAAGCGGTCCTGCGACTTCAAGAAAGTGGCATCCAGCATCACGTGACGCCCTTGTCCCAGCAGCAATTCAGCCTCTGCAAACATTTTGTCATAAGTCCGCTGCGACATTTCCGCACTGTACAGCCCTGAATCGACCTCGCTGTACTGATGTTCGGTCAGAGGAACTCCGGCCAGGTTCTTGCGGATTACATCCGAAGAGAGCACCGTTAACCCCAATCTCCTGGCCAGCGCACCGGCTACCGTAGTCTTGCCGGTGCCGGTCAGACCAACTGTCACAAAAAGCAAAGGTCTGCGCAAGACATAAGATTGAGCCAGATCGAAATAGCTGCGGGCAGCCTCCCGGGTCTGTTTTCTCTCCTCATCGGAGATATAGGGATCATCAAATTTAAAACTACTCACTTTACCGCGCACATAGGCCCGGTAACATTTATAAAATTTGATCAGCTCGTTAAGGCCCTTATCACCGCTGAGCTGCACATACTTCTCCACGAATGAATGTGACAGGTCGGCCCGCCCGAAATGGTCCAGGTCCATAGCCAGGAAAGCGATCTCGGAAGCCACATCGCAATATCTGAAGCGGTCATTGAACTCTATGCAATCATAGATGGTCAACTCTTTGTTAAAACAGACATGCTGGGAATGCAGGTCGCCGTGACAATCGCGGATACGTCCGCTGGCCGCTCTTTGTTCAAAAAGACCGGCTTTATCCTCCAGTATGCCGTTGGTATAGTCCCTTATTTGACGGTACTGGGCAGCCGTAATGGTGGAATTGAAATATTTTTCGGTCTGGGCAAAATTTTCATCGGTATTAATTTTAACGGCTTCCGGCCGTCCGAAGGCGGCTATTTCAGAAGTGGCGGCAGCTCTGGCGTGAAAATCGGCCATTTTGGCGGCCACTCTATCCAGCATCTCCTCCGTAGCCTGATTCCGCTCCAGCAAGACATTCAGCATACACTCCTGAGGTAAATAAAGCATCTTGACCGCATAGTCCACAATTTGACCTTTGCCCCCCAGGGTATACTCATCTTTATTGACAGTGACGGGTATCACTCCCAGGTAAGCTTCCGGAGACAGCCGCCGATTCAGTTCCAGTTCCTGTTTACAGAAATAGCGACGCTTTTCGATGGTCGAGTAGTCCAGATAACCCAGGTTGACCGGTTTTTTAAGCTTATAGACGTACTTACCGGTTATAAAGATAAAGGACATCTGAGTTTGCATCAACTCGACTCGCGAGGTCTTGTCAGGATAAATCTGAGGATTCATGAGCGCCTGGGCTATTTCAGGTAGTTTTGCCATTTTTTAAGTCTCCCGGAATAATCGCTGCGTTCAAATTAAACACCAGGCAGCTATCAGACTTTTTGACCGATGAATACCGCCGAAGATCTTGGCCGGGCTGCAAGCCAGTCGGTTGCTAATGACTTTCCAGCGCCAGTTTATCCATTTCAAGCTGCACCGGGATAGGATAATCACCGGTAAAGCAGGCTTTGCAGAAAGTATCACCCGGCAGATTGACGGCCTTGACCAGGCCTTTGATGCTGATAAAACCCAGAGAGTCCGCTCCGATATATCTTCTGACTTCTTCAATGGACTTCTGAGCGGCAATCAGCTCCCAGCGTGAAGCCATATCCACCCCGAAGAAGCAGGGGTAGCGAATCGGAGGAGCACAAACCCGCATATGCACCTCTTTGGCTCCGGCTTTACGCAGCAGATTAATAACTTTGGGCGTGGTGGTGCCGCGCACAATACTGTCGTCCACCAGCACTACCCGTTTGTCTTTCAGAATATCCGGCAGCGGATTGAATTTCATCTTGACACCCAGGTCGCGCATGCGCTGGTCGGGCGAAATAAAAGTACGGCCTACGTAACGATTTTTGACCAGACCTTCACCGTGAGGAATACCCGAAGCCTGAGCATAACCTATTCCGGCAATAGTGGCTGAATCAGGTACACCCAGCACCAGATCAGCCTCTACGGGATACTCTTCAGCCAGTTGCGCACCCATAGCCAGACGGGTCTGGTAGACCAGCCGGCCGTCGATATTGCTGTCCGGACGGGCAAAATAGATATATTCAAAAATGCAGGTGGACTTCTTTTCAATTATCACCCGGGTATTCTTGACGCCTCCGGCATCAATCATGACGATCTCACCGGGTTCGATATCCCTGACAAAAAGCGCACCGATATGGTCGAGGGCACAGGTCTCGGAGGCTACCACCCAGTGACCGTTGAACCGCCCCAGAACCAGGGGACGAACACCCATGGGGTCGCGCACGGCGAACAGCTTGTCTCTGGTCATGATCACCAGACAGTAGGCGCCTTTGATGCGGTGCATGGCAAAGCGGATTTTCTCGATCCAGTCCTGGCCGGGAGCAGAGTGAATAAGCTTGCCGATGACTTCGGAATCCGTCGAACTGTCAAAGGTATAGCCCTTTTCTCCCAGTTCGTCGGATAAATGAGCGGAGTTAACAATATTGCCGTTATGGGCGATAGCCATGATGTCGTCGCCCTGTCCCACTACAATCGGCTGGGCGTTACAAACACGGGAAGAACCTGTAGTTGAGTAGCGGTTATGACCTATGGCGATATTGCCGTTGAGCTGTCCCAGAGCTTCCTCATCGAAAACCTGAGATACCAGACCCATACGGGCATAGTTGGTGATCTTTTTACCATCGGAGGTTGCTATTCCAGCGCTTTCCTGACCACGGTGCTGTAAAGCAAACAAGGCGAAGAAGGTGATACGAGCTACATCTTCACCCGGGGCATACACTCCGAAGATGCCGCAAGCTTCGTGCACTTGTACCTGCCTGTAACTAAATCTATTTCAGGTGACATATTAATTATATTCCAATTGCAGGGAAGGGTCAATTTGCTTTGAATCGGGTTAAGCTGTTGCCCGATTACCGACCGGCAGTGGCTGCCGGAAACAGCAAAGGCGGTCAAGTTTTCCCGTCCGGCCTAATGCTATACTTTACAATACGAGGAAATACCTATGGAAAGCTGGGAAACAATTATGGCAGTCCAACGCATGCAGGACTGCATCGAAAAGCATCTGACTGAACCAATCAGCCTGTATATGCTTGCGCAAGCAGCCGGATACTCTCCCTGGCACGCTGCCAGGATATTTAAAGAGTTCACCGGTAAAACCCCGTTCGAATACATCCGGACTTTGAGGCTAACCAGAGCAGCGTTGAAGCTGCGAGCTGGGTATACCCGGGTAGTGGACGTAGCTTTCGACTTCGTCTTTGAATCGCACGAAGGCTTTACCAGGGCTTTCTCTCGCCAGTTCGGCATCAGTCCCTACCGCTACCTGAAAGAGCAGCCGGCTATCAGCCTCTTCCAGCCGGTCCCGGCTTCCAGGTACTACCTCAAGCAACAAAAAGGAGAATTTGAAATGACACAGAAATCAAATACCAATACAGTTTTTGTCCAGGTGGTAGACCGGCCACAGCGTAAACTAATTCTGAAAAGAGGCCAAAAGGCCACTCATTACTTTGAATACTGCGAAGAAGTCGGCTGCGAGGTCTGGGATGAGCTCAGCCGGATTAAAGACGCTCTCTATGAGCCCATCGGCATGTGGCTGCCCCCGAATATGGTGGAACCCGGGACATCGAGCTATGCCCAGGGAGTAGAGATGCCTGTAGATTATAACGGCCCCGTGCCGGAAGGTTATACCCTGATCACCCTGCCGGCCTGCAAGATGATGGTCTTCCAGGGACAGCCTTATGACGACGCCAAATTCGAACAGGCCATTTCGGATTTATGGGAAGTGATGAAGAAGTACGACCCGCGTATCTACGGTTTCGAATGGGCCGATGAAGACGGACCGCGCTTCCAGTTGGCCCCCATGGGCTACCGCGGCTATATCGAAGCCCGGCCGGTCCGCCAGATTAACATCAAATAGTCAGGTAAGGCTATAAAAAGCAGGGAGCAATTATAATTGCTCCCTGCTCACTTTTAAACTTATAACTTAAAACTCACTCTTACCCCTATCTGGGCGTGAACATTACACAGTGCGATTTCTTGTCCATCTTTTTAGCCAGGTCGGTCACCAGACCGTATTCCATCACCTGGGCCTGACAATGTTTGACACAGGCCGGCTGCTCGCCTTTGCGAGTACGGGCGGCGCACAGGTCACAATACGCGGTAGGGAAGGGAATATAGTCGATCCGCAGTCTCTCGTCAGGCAGGGTGGTAATGATTTCATTCATATGAATGCCGCCCTTGCCGACCGGATATCCGTGCTCCTGCTTGCAGGCTACCTCACAGGAATGGCAGCCGGTGCAAAATTGGTAATCTATCAGTAATGCTTTCTTCGGCATCTTGCTTCCTTCCTTAATTTTTAATTTTTACCAGACGGCAAAGGCTGGTCTTATAGGCGCCGCCGCCAAAACCTGATTTACTCTGGGTGCCCATCGGTACCAGCTGGTTACAGTTATGTTCCCAGTTATCGAACAGGCCGGGATTTTCCGGTTTGGCTTCCGGAATCCACCAGCCGTGACCGACTGAGACGATCTTGGGATGAGCGGTAGGAGTAATCTGAGCTTTGAATTTAGCGCTGCCATGGTTATTTTCAGCAATAACCCATTCGCCGTCTACGATGCCGTATTCTTGGGCAGTCTGCGGATTAATTTCAATTACCGGGTCCGGAACGATCTCCCTCAGCCAGGGAATCATGCGGTGTTCGGAATGGAAGAAGACCGGCATGCGGCGTCCGCTGGCAAAGATAAGCGGATATTTTTCCCATAATTCGGGCGTTGAAACCGGGCTTTCGGAAGCTTCCTGGAAGTAAGGCAGGGGATCCAGCTGCCAGTCTTCATAACGGGTGGAGTAAAGCTCGATTTTGCCGGTGGGTGTATTGAAACCGGGTTTACCGTCGGCTCTGAGCAGACCTCTTTCATAGCGGCGATAGGGAACGGTCGGACCGTCTTTGGGACAAATCCAGCTGCCGCGTTTGCACAGCTCATCATAGGTGATGCCGGCCGGTTTCAATCTATCGTTAATCAAATCTTTAACAGTTTCAAACTGAGTGGGTTTGGTCGCCAGTCTCTTGGCCATTTCCAGGTTGATTTCCCAGTCGCTCTTGGTATCGCCTGAATCAACCGCTTTGGCTATGGAGGTCAGAGGCCACCACCAGTTGCGGAAGCTCTCTTTTTCACCCAGAGCAGCCGCCGGCAGGAAGATATCAGCCAGACCTACGCTGGTGGGATTGAGGAAGGTATCAACCACCACGACGAAATCCAGGTCTTTCATGGCTTCATAATGGGCTCTGGGATCACCGGCCTGTCCGCCGATAGGATTGGAAGTCTGAATCCAGGCGCCGTGAATCTTGTACGGTTGGCCGGTCTTGAGCTGCTCCAGAAGAACATCGGGCTGACCCCAGCCACGGAAACCTTTGACCATGGGATAGCGGTCGCAGCCGATTCTCTTTTCATTCATCTTTTTAACCAGTTCCTCACCATAGAGGTCACTGATTTCCTTGGAACTGAAAGGATAGGTAGTCACGCCGTAAGCGCCGCGGGCGATAACATTGCCGCCGGGCACATCGACATTACCGGTGATGGACCAGAGCTGGGCGATAGCCTGAGCTACCACAGAACCCTGGGGATTGCCGTCAATGGGAACGCCCCAGTGAATAGCGGAAGGAGTGCTCCTGGCATAAAGACGGGCCGCTTTAACCAGGTCTTCAGTCTTAATCCAGGCGGCTGCAGCCATTTTTTCCGGAGGATACTCCTGGACTCTTTCTTTCAGTTTATCGAAGCCGTAGCACCACTTGTCTACGAACTCTTTGTCATACAGGCCTTCGTTGATGATAACGTTCAGCATACCCATGGCGATGGCTCCGTCGGTGCCGGGTCTGTTCTGCAGGTGAATCTCGGCCCGGGAAGCCAGCCAGGTTACTCTGGGGTCGATAACGATCAGTTTGGAACCGCGTTTCATGCAGTCCACAATCCAGTGACCGAAGAAGCCGTCAAAACAGCCGTTGACCGGATTCTGAGCCCAGTTGATGATGACATTGGGTCTCTGCCACTGGGGATCTTTGTAACGCTTCTCCAGGAATTGGGAGCAGTCAGCCATAGTGTAATCGCCGTTGGTGGCGAACATGGCGCCCAATCTGGGGGTATAGCAGGAATGTCCGGCCAGACCGATCTGTACCCAGTTGGGGCTGCCGTAAGCAAAACACAAATAGGTGATAGGGCCGCCGATATCGCGTCCGGTACCCTGGCCGAAGATTACGGATTCGGCGCCGTATTTGTCGCGGATTTCTTTTAATCTTTTCTCACAAATATCGAAAGCTTCTTCCCAGGTGATTTGCTCCCATTTGTTTTCACCGCGGGCTCCCACTCTCTTCATGGGATGACGGATTCTATCGGGATGATAGAGATACTGTGTCAGAGCCAGTCCTTTGGGACAGACTCTTCCCTGGTTCCAGGGATGACACTCGTCGCCTTCCACCTTGACGATTTTCCCATTCTGGACTTCCAATTTGAAGCCGCAGCCGCCGTGGGAACCGCATCCTGGTGACCAGGCTGTAGTTTTTACTACTTTTCTGCCTTTTTCCATGTGTCTCCAAGCTCCTTGTCAGCATTTTTGAATCTGTATTCACGTTTCACAAATACTTCAGCCAAAGCTAAAATATCCATGAGGGGACTATCACAATATTACACCTTTAGCTTTTCAATGTGAAGTTTATGACAGTTATGATGATTCACAGATCTAACCTCTGTTATGCTATTATAAATATCCTTAATGAGGCTTGTAATTACCGGCTAATAAAATTAAAATCAGTACAACTGATTTTAAAGGATATATTTTATGATAAACAAAGGTTTTTACAAAAAATATTTAAATATTAATACAGATGAAGAATTATGTCAGAGAATTTGTGACTCTCTTATTGACACCAATCACACATATGATTTTTTCGTAAATTGGCAAAAGGTAATCAAAAATCGAGATATATTCAAATATGAGTTATCACTGCTAAGCAGTTTGAAAATGGGTAATTCGCCCAAGAAAGATCTTTCGGAATTAATTAAGAGATATCCAGAAGTAGTAAAGGTATTTCCTATCCTTATAGCTTGCAGAGATGGCTTAATACAGGTCCTTGATAAAATCAAGCCCTGTATCAAGTACAAAGTTTTCAATTTTAGTAAACAAAATTTCACTAATAGCGAAATCGAAGAGATTACATTATTTGTAGAAAAAACCGGTTTATTAAAAGAACTATGTTCTATGGATTCACCTTTAGATTATTTGTTAGGTGTGGAAGTTGGGCTAGATTCTAATGCACGGAAAAATCGAAGTGGATTCTTCTTGGAAAAAATGGTAACGGAAAAAATAAATGAAATCATAAATGAAGATCCAAGTATTCAATTATTTCAACAGAAAAAATTTAAGTATATAAAAGCAAATCTTGGAATAAATATTCCGAATGATCTAAAAGAAAAAATAGCAGACAACCTCCTTATTAAGGATAATAAGGGACTTAATATTGAAGTCAATTTTTTCGGAGGTACAGGATCAAAACCTTCAGAGATTGTACCCTCTTATATAAACAGGAGTCAGGTTTTAGCTTCCGCAGGGTGGAAATTCGTCTGGCTAACAGATGGGCAAGGATGGAGATCTATGAATAACCCTCTAAAAGTTGGAGCCGAATACATTCAATATATTATCAATGTAGATATGTTGAGGTCTGGAGTTCTAGAAAAAATCATTCAACAGTAACAAGAACTTATATATCTAGTATGAGTTTTAGGAGTGTACGATTTTGGATGACCTCAAAAAAGAAGAAAGCTCATCCAGCTATCAATATCATGTATAAACCACAGAATATGTAAATACTATTATTTTTGGTAATTATATACTTGACAGACCCACTTGTTGTAATAATAATATGAAGTATGTTACCCCAATTTGAATCTCTAGCTGAGTTGCTCAAAAGATTCCCCGATGAACAATCTTACATTGATTACTTAACCGAAGTTCGCTGGCATGAGAAACAGTTTTGCCCTTATTGTGGTAGCACCAGAATTTATCATTTTAAAAATAAACGGATTCACAAATGCGGTGATTGCAGACAGAAATTCAGCATTAAGGTTGGCACAATTTTTGAAAATAGCCATATAACCCTGCAAAAGTGGTTTATGGCTATTTACCTCATTACTACTCACAAAAAGGGGATTTCCTCAGTCCAGTTAGGGAAATATATCGGTGTCACTCAGAAAACCGCATGGTTTATGAAACATCGACTAAAAGAAGCTACCAAGACTCAGGCTTTCGATGCTCCATGCGATTGCACTGGAAGATTAACCTATAAGGGGTTGATATCCAATGAATAATGCAAAACTTGTATCCTATATCAATTCTCATAAATGGTGGCGGACCGCATTACCAGACCGAAAAGCAATAAAAGCTAGAGGTGTATTTTTCGCAAGCTCATATCGAGATGCTGAATTTTATGGTAGACCTATAGATATCCCCTTTGATGTGAGCGTCATAAATCCTTTGTTCGGGGATGAACCTAGCATTATGCGTACCCTTAATTTACCTCTATCCAGCCAAAATATAAGCGTCAAAGACCGTTTCGCATTGGATGCTAAAATAATGCGTATTGCTATTGCTATGGACTATGATTCAATTGTACTTACTTCACCCAGAGGTTATGAAAACTATAATAATACCGGTAAGATCCCTCGTTCGATTGAATTACAGGTATTCAAAAGGGTTAAGATATGAGAAAAAAGCCTGAATCAATCAGAGAACTGCCTTTTCTGCCTATGCCATTTGATGAAGCCCTATAACGGTTCTCTCGTATCAATACCAGAATCACCGAAACCGCCCCCCGAAAGCTTATGAAGCCGCACCTTTTGGAAAATGGGTGTAGGTAAGCGTAATATCATTGGTTCTGAAAATCATTAAGTGGCTATTTATTGAACAAGATATCAGAGATTGGAACTATTCAGGAAGAAAAATGCTTATGGATGGCATAAGGCAGATACTCGAATAGATTTACTTAAGAGGTAGCGGATTCTGTATCAAATAACAGTAAATTTTTAAGAAACGACGTTCTTGCATAAAAGGCCCTTGATGTACTGCCATGTCCCGGGCCTTTAGTTCTCGGTTGAATAAATACACCCATTTTTCCGGATAAAGCTGTGTATCCGTTATTAATTATGGTGTTCCTGACCAAGTCATAATCATCTTTAATTTGTTTATATATAACAGGATCACTTAAATCAAATTCTTTTACCCCGAACAAAACAGATGAGCTTTCCTGTTGGTTATTCCAGATTCTGGCTACGATTACTTGTTTTTGTAGTTTTGTTAACAAGTGACTATGTTCAAAATCATTTCTTCTAACGTGATATTCATCAATCATGGTTATAGCCATAGTTTCCTTAATAGTAAACATACCGTTGGAGAGACGTTTCAACGAAATAGTCTTTAATTCCCAAGACCCAAAATTGGGCGATCTGGATGAATTCATAGGCAGACCGAGATATCTTTCAATAACATGTCCCGCCCAGCCTTTATTCTTTTTCCCTTCCTTAAAGACGGTAATTTCATACTGGCAGGCCAGTATTCTCAGATCATGACCAATAATCTGCTGAATTTTCTTCAGTGCTTCTTTGCGTTCCAATTTATCTATCCTGTAACTAAACCGGCAATTCCTTCTTCACTTGATATGATAATCTTTGGATTACCTGTTCCAAACGTTTTTTAGATAACTCCAAATATTCGGCATCCAGGTCCATGCCAACATATTTTCTGTTCAGTAATACCGCTTCAACGCCTGTTGTCGAACTGCCGCAAAACGGATCCAGTACCAGATCACCTTCTTTAGTTGAAGCTATGATAATTCTTCTCAATAATTCCAGAGGTTTTTGAGTTGGATGTTTACCGAACACTTTCTCAGCCGATTTGGGGGTTGATATTTCCCATACATTATCGGTTTGTTTTTCAGACTCCATCTCCCCAATATCCCATAAATTTCTCATTTGTTTCCCGTTGTTCTCCGCTTTCATACTGGGATAATCGAAATAATGATGACTATTTTTATCTTTAGCTGCCCATAACACAATCTCTGTCGAATGAGTGAAATAGCGACACGAAAGATTAGGTGCCGCATTCCGCTTGTACCAGACGATGTCATTCAGAATCTTAAAATCCAATTCCTGCATAGCGTAACCAATCGAATATATGATATGCGTTGTTCCTGAAACCCATATAGTCCCATTAGGCTTTAGTACACGTTTGCAAGCTTTTAACCACTCCATGATAAAAGCATGGTTTTCCTGAGTGCCTTTCGATTTATCCCACTCCCCCTTATTAACCGATACCATTTTCCCTGCATGACAGGTTATCCCACCATTTGATAGAAAATAGGGCGGATCCGCAAAAATCATATCCACTGATTCCGTCCGAGCTTGATTTAATATTTTGATACAATCACCCTGAATCAATCTCACGGAATGATCAGGATCATCATAAAAAACCGTATACGGTTTTTCTGTTTGGAATTTTGTTTGAGTTTCAGAAACATAAAACTCTATAGGATTTAGATTCGATTCAAAGACAACTGAATTTCCGATTACTTTTTTAGAAGACGTTTTACGACTTTTGGAGGTCTTGATAGTTTTTGCTTTTTTCGTTCTTTCAGTCATTGATAACCTCAACAGCAGAATAGACTTAATTCAATATAACCTTTCTGAAATTTTTCATCAATGTATAGTAGGCGCTCTCACTGGTCTCCTGTTCATTGTGTTAAAATGAGGATATCAAATTCAAGGAGTCCGTAGAAATGAGCAAGACCGGTGTGGGTATTATTAATGTGACAGGCTATGTCGGCATTGAACTGGCCCGTATTCTAAGCCAGCATCCCGAAGTCCAGCTGACGTCTGTAACCGGGCGCAGTGCTGCGGGCAAGAAAATCGGGCAGGTCTTTCCCAGCCTGGCCGGACTGGATATGACGATCGATTCTCAGCTGGGCGATTGCGATCTGGTCTTTTCCGCCATGCCGCACGGCGAAAGCGCCGCAGAAGTAATCCCTCTGGTCAAAGCCGGCAAGAAAGTGGTGGATATCAGCGGTGATTTCCGGCTGAAGGACCCCATCGAATGGCAGAAATGGTACGGACACGTTCACGCCGATACCGGACTGCTGGCTCAGGCCGTTTACGGCATTCCCGAACTGCACCGCACAGAGATAGCCGCCGCCAAACTGGTAGCCAATCCGGGCTGTTACTCCACCGGAGCTATCCTGGCTCTGGCGCCGGCTGTTCAAGCCGGTATAATTGAAGACGACATCATCGTGGACAGCAAATCGGGCGTATCCGGAGCCGGCCGCACCCTTAAGCTGACCAGCCATTTCTGCGAAGTGGATGAGGATGTCTGCGCCTATTCCGTGGAAGGTCACCGCCTGATGCCCGAAATAGTGCAGGAACTGGGGCTGCTAAACCAGGGACGGAATCCCAAAGTCACCTTCCTGCCGCACCTGATACCGATGAACCGCGGTATATTAAGCACTTGTTATGCCAATCTTAAGAATGACACAACCGGTAAAGAAGCTGTCCGTAATATCTATGCGGAGTTTTATGCAGATTCACCCTTTGTTAAAATTGTTGACCAGCCGCCGCACACCAAACAGGTGCTGGGCAGCAACTATTGCCACATCTATCTGACTATTGATTCCCGCACTAACAAATTGATCGCACTTTCAGTAATCGATAATCTGGTCAAAGGCGCTGCCGGGCAAGGCATCCAGAACATGAATATTATGCTGGGACTGCCGGAGAACTGCGGGCTGACAATGCCGGGAATGTATCCCTAAAATCACAAAATACAGTCATTGAAAAAATAATAATCCCTCGATGATTAAACTCTCGAGGGATTATTTCATTTACTAATAACAAGGAATTTTCATCAGGCTTCGTCAGATGAAATTGTTAAACAGAATCGGGAATTATAAATTCAAATTCAACACCTGTATTGGTATTTCTTACACTGCATCTTCCTCCGTGCAGTTCAACTATACTCCTGACGATCGCCAACCCAAGCCCGGTTCCTTTTACGGACTGTGAATTATCCGTACGATAAAAGCTATCCCACACTTTGGCCAGTTGTTCAGCGGTAAAATGGCTGCTTTCATTTTCGATAGCGAACCGGCAGCCTTCCCTGTTTTTATCTACCCTGACCGTTATTTTCCCCTCAGGCAGAGTATACTTAATAGCATTATTCACCAGATTAGTGACTACTTGTGTAATTCTGGCTTCATCCGCCAGCATAACAGCATCTGTTTTAAAGTCTAATGAAATCTTTAACTTCTTTTCCTGTGCAGAAATAGCAAGTTTATCAAATACTGAACTTACCAATTTTGACAGGGAGAATTCATCTCGCGCGAGTTTAACCTGACCGGCCTCCAGACGGGATAGATCCAGCATCTCCAAAACCATAGCATCCATACGCTCTGTCTCCGTTAAAATAACTTCAAGATAGTGGTCACGTTTATCATCCGCGATATGTTCCTTCAAACCTTCAGCGTAACCGCTGATAATAGCCAGCGGTGTTTTAAGCTCATGCGCGATATTGGAGGTCATCTGACGACGGTTTTGCTCAGCCTTTTCGGCATAATCCAGCGCTGTTTTTAAACGGGTTATCTCATTTTTATCCATGCGCAATCTATCCAATGTAGAATGATAGTGATCGTTAAGTTCATAAGGCTCACGCCACTTCAACGGTTTTTCA
The DNA here is from genome assembly GCA_034429955.1 of Dehalococcoidales bacterium. Lineage (GTDB taxonomy): Bacteria > Chloroflexota > Dehalococcoidia > Dehalococcoidales > UBA3254 > DATIKD01. The sequence goes on along the minus strand of DAOUFH010000147.1, from coordinate 19,789 downwards.
TCTTTATATCTGACCAGAGACCAATCATCGGCAAAGCCGGCATTAACCTCGGCCAGTGGTTTGGTCAAATTGCGCTCGATCAATAATTTTAGGATTAGAACCGATATTACTACCAACAATAAAGTTTGCAGATAGACTAATATCAATTGGCTCATAGCTGAATGCAGCGGATGACTGGAAATAGCGGTCAGCATAATAAAATCAGGATCAGGCATGGGATCCTCTGAATCATAGTCGTAATTTGAAAGGTCCCTATAGGTACGGGAGCTGAATAGAACTGTTTCAGAGAGTTCATTTTTTTTCAAGCTATTATACAAATAGCCGTTAATCAAATATTGCGGATAACCAAAGTCCTTTAAAGCAGTCAGCAAATTCTTATATTCAGGGCCATATAATACGACTTTACCACCAGAATCATAAATATTGATCTCTGGATAGAGTGCATAAAATGTGATCAATTCATCCTGATTTTGTACCTCGGCCGTATTATCAAACATCTGCTGCCATTCAAACAGACCGGCATGATCAAGACTGCTGATGGTATATTGAATAGAGGTTTCAGATGTACCCTCGGATGAATTTACACTTGACGTATCAGTATCTGAAATTACGCTGAAAATACCGCTATCTTCTGTGACAAGAGTATCACCATCTTCACTGTCTTGAAGACTATCAACAGCCTGATAAATAAGTGTTTTAGTCACATAGCTCATACTAACAGGTTTGATCTCAGCCCCATCCAGAAACCCTGTTATTTTCAAAGCTCGTATATCATATAAACTGCGGGTACCGCCATACATAGTCCTAAATAGAGTATAGGGGTCATTTTCTCTGTTTTTTTCACCCAAATCCAGCCAGCCGTATCCGCTGGTTTCAGACTCTTCTTTTTCAGCCTGCCAGATATCCTCACCGACATATTTAAAGTAAACAAAATCGCCGCTCTGATGAAGAATCTTACCGTCTTTATCATAAAATACTATAGCTGTTTGCAGAGGAATCGATTCGCCTCGCAGCACATTTACAGCATTGTTACTCTGACCGCTTTGATTCAAATAAGTGCCGTTGGCAGACTTAATTGCTTCCAGCATATAGTAATCCACAAAACCGGGTACGGTCTTACTTTTCTCATTGATCTCCTTATTATCATAAAGATTGTCCAGATGGCCGGCCATAGCTGTATATTCTGAAAAATCATAACTCTGTTGCAGCAAAGCGCTATAATAGTTTTGAGCCACAGCATTGGTGATACAAAACATTGAAGCCAGCCAGAGAATAAGCATGAAGACATAAATCCATAGAGTTATGGCCGTTATAGAGCGTAATTTTCTGGCTTTCTTCATTTAGATTCCTCCAGTTTATAACCGGCTTTTATTACTGTTTTAATGCAGTCCGCATGGCCGCCCAGTTTCTCTCTCAAGCGTTTGATATGGGTATCAACAGCGCGTGAATCGCCCTCATAATCGTAGCCCCAGCACTTCACCAATAACTGCTCCCTGCTCATAACCACATTCTTGTTACGTATCAGGCAATAAAGCAGGTCATATTCCTTGGGGGTTAAAGCCAATTCCTTTTTATCCAGATACACTTTATGAGATAAAGGCTCAATAGATATCCCTCCAACAGTGATTTTCCCATCAGTGAGAATATTTCCGCGATTACGTTTAATCAAAGCCGTTATTTTGGCGTAAAGCACAGACAGGGAAAACGGTTTGGTCACATAATCATCCGCACCCAGTTCATAGCCGTACAACTTGTCTTCCTCAGCGGAAAGAGCTGTTAAAAATACTATCGGCACCTCGCTGTGTTTTCTCACTGCCCTGCAGACGGTATAACCATCCAGTTCGGGCATCATAATATCCAGTAAAACGGCATCAAACTCATTTTCTCCAATAAGTTCAAGGGCCTGGATTCCGTTGGAGGCAGAAAAAGCGCTATCCCTCTTGCTGCTAAAGTAATCACATAATACTTCACGCAGTTTTGGTTCATCTTCGACTATTAATATTTTGTAATCCATGGACCCTTCCTTTGTCTCTTTAATTAATAATATACAGAATCCTTTTGTATTTCTTGTGTCAAAAAGAAATATTCCTGAAAACAGTCCGGCTACAAATGAAAAAGCCCGATATGAGTTAACTCATATCGGGTATTTCCCCCGAATTATTAAAATAAGTTATAACAAAAAGCCCTGCACTTTTGTGCAGGGCTTTTTTAGTCTAACTAACCGTTCTAGACGAACAGGGGGGCCATAACCAGGGTAATAGTAGCCAGCAATTTGACCAGAACGTGAACGGAAGGACCCGCAGTATCTTTGAAGGGGTCGCCGACGGTATCGCCGACCACTGCGGCCTTGTGAGCCTCGGAACCTTTGCCCAGAACTTTACCGTCAGCATCTTTAAGCTGATTATCTTCGATATACTTCTTGGCATTATCCCAGGCGCCACCGCCGTTGTTCATAAAGGAAGCCATCAGAATACCTCCGATGGTACCCACCATCAAAAAAGCCGCCACAACCATAGCCGCATCATAGCCTTCGACCGGAATCCAGCGGAAAATCAAACCGATTACGATGGGGGCCAGAACAGGCAACAGACCGGGGGCAATCATGCCTCTCAGAGCAGCGCGGGCGGTGATATCCACAGCGCGGGCATAGTCCGGTTTTTCCGTCCCCTGCATGATACCGGGCTTCTCATGGAACTGTCTGCGGACCTCTTCAATAATTTTGGTAGCAGTCTTGGAGACGGCACGGATAGCCAGGGAGCAGAAGAAGTAGACCAGCATAGCGGCCAGTAAAGCGCCGACAAACACATCCGGCTGCACCAGGTTGACTGAATCGAAGATCTGCATATGACCGGTAACCGGGTCTACTACGTTACGCAAAACGGAGACTCTCTCCAGATAAGCCTGGAAGAGCAGGAAGGCTGCCAGACCGGCAGAAACCATAGCATAACCCTTGGTCAAAGCTTTGGTAGTATTACCGACCGCGTCCAGTCTGTCAGTAATTCTTCTGACTTCAGGACCGGCATGAGCGAACTCATTAACGCCGTTGGCATTATCGGTGATAGGACCGAAGGTATCTTCAGTTAAAACAAAGGCACAGGTCATCAGCATGCCCATAGTGGCAATAGCAGTACCGAAAGCGCCGGCTGCCATGGGAGCCAGACCGGTAACTCCAGCCAGAGCCTGAGTGCCCATCCAGTATGAAGCCAGCAAAGAGATGCCGATAATAAGAGATGTCAGCAGAGTGCTTTCGAAGCCTACGGCCACACCCATTACTATGTTGGTAGCAGGACCGGTCTTGGAGGCTTCCACGATGGATTTAACCGGGCGGTATCTGCCTTCAGTATAATACTGAGTCACGAATACAATCACGACGGAGGCTACAATACCGACCAGGCCGGCACCGGCTAACCAGCCCCAACCACCGGGAGCTGAATCCAGCATTAGCCACACGGTTAAAATCATACCGACGGCACTGATTATCACTGAGACAAAATAGCCGCGGTTCAAAGCGGTCATAGGATTTTCATTACCGCGAATACGTACGCAGAGGATACCGATCATGCTGGCGATAAGACCGAATGCACGGACCACCAGCGGGAACAAAATCCACTCCACCTGAGTGGTAGCCACATACAATGCGATACCCAGTACCATAGCACCGATGTTCTCGGCAGCTGTTGATTCGAACAGGTCGGCACCACGGCCGGCGCAGTCACCTACATTATCACCGACCAGGTCGGCGATGACGGCCGCATTACGGGGGTCGTCTTCCGGAATACCGGCTTCGACTTTACCCACCAGGTCGGCACCCATATCGGCAGCTTTGGTATAAATACCGCCGCCAAGCTGGGCAAACAGGGCCACGAAGCTGGCTCCGAAACCGAAGCCGAGAATTAAATGGGGGGCTACCGCCGGGTGAGAATGTCCGCCAAAGGCGAAGTAGATGACAGTAACGCCAATCAGGCTTAAAACAACAATCAGGAAACCGGGAACAGCCGCACCGCGCAGAGCGGTCTGAACAGCCTCGTTCAAACTCTTCTGGGAAGCAGCCGCACAGCGTACATTGGATTTAACGGCAATAATCATGCCGATAAATCCGGCTACGCCGGAGCAGATTGCACCTACCAGGAAGGCCACGCCCGTCCTCCAGGCGAAACCAAGGGCAGTGATAGTAACTGTGGTATCAAACATGTTGAGTCCCTTCTCTCCATGCAGGACACCGACAACCACTGAGATGATGATTGCGACTATTACGGAAATCAGACCGATAGTTCCGTATTGCCGCTTCAAGAAAGCCCAGGCGCCTTCATAAATCATGTCGCCTACTTTCTTCATTTCCGGGGTTCCCGTGCTGCGCTTGAGAGTGCTGATAACCAGCCAGATGGCAAAGATGATCGTCACAACGCAAGCTGCTGGGACCAACCAAAAAATACCAGGCATTTTCCCTCCTTATTTATTCCTTTTATTATTATTGGATTTACCCGCTCTAGTCAGGACATCCACCACTCGCCGGGAGTTGCGGATGTTATGTTTACCGAACTGTTGTAATTCAGCCGCATAAAACCAGCATTATCATACAACAAGCATCCAAATCGGTCAATATGCGATTAAGAAAAAAGTCGCCTTTTACGATTAATTTTCAACCTGATTCTCATTGTGAAAATTACAGATTTCGACTATTCCCTCAGGCTTTTAAAAACTGCAGGATTGACTGATTTCAATTGGACATATACGACAGGTTGAGTTATAATTATAAGTACTTGAGTGAAGGGGTACATACCGCTATGGAAGTCCAAATTCAAGAACTGAAAGTAAAAGCACTGCGCTAGTAACAGCGTGGTGCTTTTTAATTAATATGGGGAGGTAAAAAGATGCAGTCAAGCTTGATAGGTAAAATTGAGAAAGCCAAGCGTTATGCTCAGGAGACCGATAGAATTACCTTCTCCGAATTTAAAGTCAATTTTCACGGCGAACACAACGATTACGTCACCAGTTTAAAAGACGGCAAGTGGCAGTGCACCTGCAGCTTCTTCGAAACCTGGAAGATGTGTTCACATACTATGGCCATGGAACGTATCCTCGGAACCATGCTGCCCAAAGAAGTACAGAGCAATCCTTACGTTACCAGCGCACCCTAGCGCCGGACGCCTGTGAACTGACTTCAGGTGATAGTATGTTCTCGCCCGCGGCAGACCTGCGGTAAGGGTTATTAGGCCATGCTTTAAGAGCTTACGGCTAATGGTTGCCTTTGTACCCTTCCAGGTACTCCTTGGCCTCGCCGACCACGTAAAGAGACCCGGTTACCACGATCAGGTCAGCCTTAGCAGCCTGTTGTAAAGCTGTTGTCAGGGCTTGCGCTACATCTGCCGAAAGGATCACATTGTCTCTGTATTTTGAAAACAAAGAGGCCAGATAGTCCGTCCCGGCTGCTCTTTGGCTGTGGGCGCGGGTGACTATCACAGTATCGAATATCGGCGCCAGTTCGGCCGCTATACCCGCCGTATCTTTATCGGCTGCCATGCCCGTCACCAGTATCCGCCTGGCAGAGGGGAAATACTCCAGCACAGCCTCCTTTAAATTGCGGGCCGCTCCCGGATTATGCCCTCCATCCATCAAGATAACCGGATCACGTTGCACGATGTTCATACGGCCGGGCAAAGCAGCAGAACGCAGACCCAGCCGGATATTTTCGGGAGTAATCCGGCAGCCGTTTTCCATTAATACTTCCAGCCCGGCAACAGCTGCGGCGGCATTGTCCATCTGGTATTGTCCCAGCAATTGAATGGACACCTGATATTCGCCCATTCTCCCCCGGATGGAGATCTCCTGCCGGTCATGGTTAAAACTGATACTGCGCCGCGTGACATCCTCGCCCACTTTGATAAGCTTCACCTGTTTCCCGGCGCAGTCCTGCCGGATGACCGCAGCCGCCTCGTCAGCCTGCGGATGTGAGATGACGGTACAGCCGGGTTTGATGATGCCGCATTTTTCCGTGGCGATTTTGGTTAAGGTATCGCCCAGGATATCGCAGTGGTCGTAGCTGATGCTGGTTAAAAAGCAGATCTCGGGTTTCAGCACATTGGTGGCGTCATAACGGCCACCCATACCCACTTCCATCACCTGAAATTCCACCTGCTTTTCGGCAAAAAAGGCAAAAGCCAGAACTGTCAATATCTCGAAAACCGTCAGCTTACCGTAGGTGGCCTTACGGTTGACCTCTTCGATATGCGGTTTGAGCCGGGTCACGATAGCGGCCAGTTCCTCTTCGCTAATCATCCGGCCGTCGATCATGAAACGTTCCCGCGAGGTTATCAGGTGAGGCGAAGTATACAGGCCGGTGCGGTATCCGGCTGCAGTCAGCACTGAGGCCAGCATCACCGCTGTGCTGCCCTTGCCGTTGGTGCCTGTGATATGCAGCGAGCGGGCTTGCAAATGCGGATTGCCCAGGCGTTCCAGAATTTCAAATACTCTGCGCAAGTCATAGTTATCTTCGGCGTGCGGACGCGGCACCGCTTCATAGTTGGTAAATTGATAAACGTAATTAATGGCCTCAGTATAGTTCATAAGTTACAGTCCTTGCTGTCATATTATCGCGGCAGGATACCTTCATTAATTCTATCATTTGAAGCACCCGGGTGGTTAATATGTTATTATTACATCTGACCTGCCGTCCGTCTTTTATTACGGATAGAGCCGCATTATACTACCGGTAAGCGTGTAGCATTATTTCAAGGAAGACCGGCCTGGCCAGCAGGCACCTGATTCTAATAGGAGGCGAATATGAATTTTTTCCAGAAGCTGCAGGCAGCCATGCAAAAAAATCGCAGCCTGGTCTGCGTGGGGCTGGATGTCGATACCCAACTGATGCCGGAAAAAATCAGCGTTCTAGATTTCAACAAAGCCATCATCGCAGCCACCTCTGACCTGGTCTGCTGCTATAAACCCAATCTGGCCTTTTATGAAGCGCTGGGCGAGGAGGGGATGCAAGCTCTGGAAAAAACTCTGAAAATCATCCCCGCCGGTATACCGGTCATTGCGGATGCCAAGCGGGGCGACATCGGCAATACCTCGAAAGCCTATGCCAAAGCTCTTTTCGAGATTTACGGCTTTGACGCCGCCACCGTTAACCCCTATCTGGGATCGGACTCGGTTGAACCCTTCCTGCAATTCAGTGATAAAGCTGTTTTTATCCTGTGCCGGACTTCCAATACCGGAGCTGCCGATTTTCAGTCGCTACCCTGCCGGACTCCACAGGGGATAAAACCCCTTTATGAAGTCGTAGCGGAGAAAGCCAGCGAGTGGAATAAAAACGGCAATGTCGGGCTGGTGGTGGGAGCCACCTATCCGGAAGAGCTGAAGACCGTGCGGCAAAAGCTGCCCGATATGACCTTCCTGATTCCCGGTATTGGAGCACAGGGGGGCGATGTGGCCGCAACCATCAAAAACGGCGCCGGGGTCTCCGGCGACAAAGCGGTCATCAACTCATCCCGGCAGATACTCTACGCCTCCAGAGGTTCGGACTTCGCCGAAGCCGCCCGCCGGAACGCCCGGCATTTGAGAGATGAGATCAACCTGGTGAGGGACACTAAATAATAAACAATACTACCGATTCCACACATAAGTACCAGTGATTCAATAAGAGAGGAAAGGAGTTCTTGGTTCTTCGTTGTTGGTATCTAGTTTCGAAAGGCGAGGTTGAAGCATCCGGGGGAGAGGGGCTACTAAAAGCTGACAGCTTTCAGCAATACTGTCCCCCTTTGATAAGGGGAATATTTCTCATTACTATCCTCCCTCTATTTCAGACAGACCTGTACGCCTGATCTCGAAACGAATAGCGAACAACGAAAGACTAACAACTACACCTTATGCCAACTGAACTCAAACTGGGTGATATTCTGCGTTTGAAGAAGGCCCACCCCTGCGGGAGCAACGCCTGGGTAGTTACCCGCCTGGGTGCCGATATCGGGTTGAAATGCCTGAAGTGCCAGCATGCCGTTATGCTGGAGCGCACGGTGCTGGAGCGGCGTATCAAAGGCTTTATTGCGCGAGGTGATTAGCGATGTCTATCAAAAGCGCCGCCCGGGCTTCCGGTTCCCTGATGGCCTCCGCCAGCTTTAAAGCCAGCGTAATCTCACTCTCTTCAGCCAGTTCACTGCCGACGGCACTTAAGCCAGCGGTTTTGGTACCGCTTTCCGCCGTGATTTTCAGCACCCGCTCGACGGCCTGCAAGGCGCCCGTATCATTATGTAAATAGCTGTACAGCACCGCCAGATTGCCCCAGTTAAAAATCGCCAGGCGCTGGTCTGACAGCGAAGCATTATCTTTATCAACCCGGGCGGCGATGTCAGCCGCCTTCTCAAATTGACCGGCCGCGGTCAGCCACTGTGCGATCTCAATCCGGATGGCGATATTTTCTTTAACATTGCTGACCGATTCTGTTATCGTTAAAGCGCCGCTGAGCAATTCCGCCGCCCGCTGGAAATCCGCAAGCTGGATAAATATTTCTGCAATATCGATCAGGCCCCCGGCTTTTTCCGCAGGAGTCCCTTCCGAACTGACCAGATTGGGCAGATCGTTCAGGATTTCCACAGCCTGTTCGGTCAATCGCAGACTGAGGCAGATCTCAGCCAGACGCAGCAGGAAATAGGGACGGCTGTATTTGTCCACATCTGCGACCTTTTCCAGGTTGTTCTGCAGCAAGCTGACGGCACGCTCATTCAAACCCAGCGTAGCCAGACTTTCGGCAATATCCGTCAGCCTCTCCAATTTGAACCATTTATCAGTCAGCTGTCCGGCCCGGTTTTCAGCTTCGGTTAAATAACGTACAGCCTGATCTCTTTCACCCAGGTCATCCAGCAGTTCCGCCAGATTAACCAGCTCGGCGGCGGTATCTGCTTCATTTTTAGGATCAGCAACCAGCTGATATAACTCTTCTATCAGGGGCAGAGCCCGGTCAGGGTAGTGCACTTCGATATAACGGCAGGCCAGATAGTAAAGCGCCGCCAGAGTATTGGCGGGCGTCTCAGCCGCTCTGGCCAGCAGCACCGCCCGGTTGAATTGCCGTCCGGCTTCTTCCGCCTGGTCAGAGCGGGCCAGAACGACAGCTATACTGCCTAAAGCCCGGGCCTTTTCGTGAGGATACTTGATGGCATCGGCATTTTTCAGAGCCTCGGCCAGTGCCTCGCTGTAAGCAGCCTGCTTGTTTATCCCGAGAAAGCCGACAGCAATTTGGGTGAATAGCGTGCTGCGCACGACCGCCCGGTCAACTCCGGCGGCCGCCTGCCCGGCTTTTTCCAGCAGGGTGGTAATATTGAGTTCCATGCAAGAATAATAACACAGATAATAGCTTTTAGCTTGCACCTGTTATCGGCTGATCCCCCTTTAAATAAAGGGGGAATACAAGGGGGATTTTATCTGCCAGCCTTAAAAATCCATCCTTAATCCTTCCTTATAGAAAAGGTAGAAAATCAGTCTCATCCTCCGGCGGGGTCCGGAACTGACAACTGAAAACTGAGAGCTGAGAGCTTATTGAGTTATTGGTAATATTTCCAAGTATTGTATAATGGATTCCATAGTCACTTTTCAGGAGTATATCGAATGCTAAAAATATCACCGGTACTGCAAAACATCCCCGAATATCCCTTTGCCAAAGTCGGCAAGATCTCCCGCCAGGCTGAACAGCGCGACGGCATCAAGGTCATCAATGCCCGCATAGGCATTCCGGACGTCGAAGCTCCAGCCACCGTTAAAGAACTGCTGGCTAAATTCGTTAAAGAGAAAAACTCAACCTACGGCTATCCGGTGGACGCCCATCAATCGCGCGGCATCCCTGAGTTGATTGAAGCTATTATAGGCGACTACCAACAGAAATACGGCGTTAGCTTGAAACCGGAAAACATCGTGGTCACGCCCTGGACCAAGGAAGCTCTGCACAATCTGGCCAGGCTGTTCAGCGGACAGGGTAAAATCCAGATTCCCGACCCGGTCTATCCGGCCTATGAAGCCGCCACTTTGCTGTCTTTCAATAAAATAGAGCGAGTCAAGACCTCGGCCGCGGGAGGCTGGCAGCCGGAGTTCAATTTTAAAGATCAAGAGACCGCCGCCCTGTATTTCTGCGACCCCAACAATCCTACCGGCGCTACGACCGACCTCGCCTATCACACCCGTTTGGGAGAAAATCTGAAGGCGTCCAACATCTGCGGCATCTTCGATAAAGCCTATAAAGATTATGTCTTTGATGACAAGACCCGCCCGGTCTCCATCACCCAGGTGCCCGGACTGCTGGACTACGGTTATGAAGTGGTCTCTCTTTCCAAGCACTACAACTTCGTCGGTATCGGGCTGGGCTGGCTGGTCAGCAGCGAGGAAAATATCAATCACTATCTCAAGATCTCCAGCTACTTCAGCCAGGGTGTGGAATGGTACAAGCAGAGAGTGGGCGTAGAAGCCCTGACCAACCCGGCTGTCAAGCAGGAGATGAGCGCCTATTTTAAAGAGCTACAAGAACGGCGCGACCTGCTGGTCAAAGGCCTGAATGAGCTGGGAATGAAGGTTGAGATACCCAAAGCTACTCCCTATCTCTGGGTTGAGGTGCCGGCCGGTTTCAGCGATGAGGACTTCGTATTGAACTATATGATAGACAAGGCCCATGTGGCCTTCATGCCAGGTTCATATTTCGGACAGAACGGCCGGGGCTATTTCAGGACTACCCTCTTCATGGGCAAGGAACAGATCGAAGAAGCCTTGACCCGTATTAAGAAGATCAGAAGCTGGTAAATTTCCGGCCTGATTTTAAATTCTTCAGCTTACTAAAAGTCCCTCCGGCAAAATACCGGAGGGACTGGTTTTTTAACCGCCTGTTTATGCTTCGTTATAGCGGGGCTTTTTGGTTGTACGCAGGTTCTTCTTAAGGGGGCCGGGACTCTGGGTATTATCTCCCCGGTAGTCAGGCGCAGTGATATTGATAACCATGCTGAGACGCGGGTCGACCAGCCGTGAAGCGATGCGCGATTCGATCTCGTCCAGTGAATTACTGGTGGTGATGACCGTAGCCAGACGGGCATTATAACGGTAGTTGATGACCTGGTAAAGCTTCTCCTGCGCCCAGGGTGTAGTGGACTGCTCCCCGAAGTCATCCAGCACCAGCAGCGGAGCGGTCTTGACCGCTTCAAACAGCTGGTCGTAAGATACTCTACTTTCAGGGTTGAAGGTCTTGCGTAGATGGTCCAGAAATTCCGGCACCACCACGAAAGTGGCCGGTTTACGGGCCTCATAGCGGTAATTGACGATAGCCGCAGCCAGATGGGTCTTGCCGCTGCCGTTAACCCCCTGAAAGACCAGCCAACCCTCGGGTGATTCGGCATACTGCAAAGCCACCTGATAGGCCGCTCCCAGATTCTGACGTTGCTCCAGCGGCAGGTTCAACCGCTTGGCATCGAAGGTCTTGAAGGTCATCATCTTCTGCAACTCAAAGCCCTGGCCCCAACCGGACTGCTGTAAGGCCGAGGCCTTTTCTTCGATGATATAAATATGGCTCAGGCGCGGGTTGCTCAGGCGGGTACGGATTCTTTCTTCCAGAGCCTCAACCGGTACGGCGGTAGTGAAAACGGTGGGCAGTTCATGGATAAAGCGGTGATTTAAAAGCTGGTCCAGCTTCTCCCTGGCCCAGGCGGTAGCCGACTGAACCCCCAGATCATCCAGCACCAGGAACTGGGCATTGCAGACCCGCTCGAATAAATCATCATAGGGCATATCGCTGTCCGGGGCATAGGCCGAGCGCAGACGGTCCAATAAATCGGGTACGGTCTGAAAAAAGACCGGATAACCGTTCTTGATGCGCTCATTAGCGATCGCAGCAGCCAGATAAGTCTTGCCGCTGCCGCTGGGGCCCACCAGTACGAACCAGCCCTGCGGATCGGCAGCGAACTCTTTAGCGGCCTCAACCGCCTTTTGGAAGAGGGCCTGTTTGCGGCTCTCTCCGCTCAACCCTGAGAGGGTCATATTCTCAAAAGTACAGGCGCTCAGAGCACCCAGATTGCTGTATTTTAAAAGACGGTCCTCCTGCAGCCTGGCTCCAGCCTCTCTGACACAGCGGCAGGGCACTGCCCGGCTGTAGTCGGCTTTACCGGAAGGCAGACGCGGATAGACAAAGCCGGACCCCTTGCAGATTGGACAATCTTTATCAGCTAGGGATTCCGGCCGCTTTTCATCGCTGGACCATATGTCCGTATTTTCCCCGGACATATTTGTCCGGGTCCGCAGACGTTTTAAGATTTCCCCGATATGTTCCATCTTTCTTCCCTTCGGTTGCCCAGCGCTCCAGAATACGGGAGATATATTTCCAGTTGCGCTTGTTTTGATTGACCGCTTCCCTGAAAGCCTCTTTCAGCCAGCCTTCCGGATAGTGCTGCGCAGCCTCTTTCAGTTCATCGGCTATCAAAGGTGTAATCAGACCGATGTTCTGCTCATACAGCGTAAAAATATCTTCAGGCTGGGCGGCAACCGGTTCCGGCAACGGACTGCTTATTTTTATTTCCGGCAAGCTCAGTTCACCGCTGCGAATTCTCTCGATCAGCTTCCGGTTGGCTTCGTTATTAATAAAATAAGCCGCGGCTTCCACTCCGCTCAGCGGCCAGGCGGCCAGTATATTCTTAGCACTCAATGCGCTCAGAACCTGCTCAATCTCACCGGCGCTTTTGCCCTTCAGGTCATTGACCACGCTGGGATGGGTAGCCATTTCCTGGGCCGTGACAAACCTGATATTGCCCTTTTTAGGATAAATTATTTCAAATACGTGCAGCAGCACTTTCAGTTCAACGATATCACTGATGCCGGCCGCCAGCGAGCTGAAAACCAGGTTAGGTACCGGCGTATACTGCAAACGACCGGGAAAACCGTTGAATTCACTCATATAAGGTTCGGCCCGGGGCCGGGAGCGCTGGTATCGACCGCCATATTCTCAAATTTGGCCAGGTTAGACTCAAAGCGCAGTTTGATCTCTCCGGTCGGGCCGTTGCGGTGTTTGGCGACAATCAGATCCGCCAGGCCAACCGGGTATTCCTCGTTGGGATGTTCCTTCAGCCAATCTTCCTCAGTGCGGTAGTAATACTCATCGCGGTAGACGAAGAGGACCACATCGGCATCCTGTTCGATTGAACCTGAATCGCGCAGGTCGGAAAGCTGCGGTTTATGTGAAGAACGCCACTCCGAGGCACGGCTCAACTGTGAGACCACCAGCACCGGTACATTCATCTCGCGTGCCAGCACTTTCAGCGAACGGGTGATATAGCTGATCTCCTGCACACGGTTATCGATGCGCTGGTCGCCCTGGATAAGACCCAGATGGTCGATAATAATCATATTGATGTTGCGTTCAAAATGCAGCCTTTTAGCTTTGGAACGCATCTCGATAACCCTGATTTGAGGTGAGTCATCGATATAAATCGGCGCCTCGGACAGAATGCCGATGGCGTCCAGAATGCGTTTCTCTTCCTCGGCGGTCTCGTTGTTCAAACGGATCTTACGTGAATTGACGCGGGCTTCGGAGGCGATCAGCCTTTCCACCAGCGATTCGCGGGACATTTCCAGGCTGAACATAGCCACGCAGGCATTATGTTCCACCGCCGCATTGCGGGCGATATTGAGCGCCAGGCTGGTCTTACCCATGCTGGGACGTCCGGCCACAATGACCAGGTCGGAACGCTGAAAGCCGCCCAGGAAATCATCCAGACCAAAGAACCCGCTGGGCACATGCGGCATTTCGCTGGGCTTAAGCGGCCCTTCCTCATCAGACAGAGGTTCCTCTTCGAAATACTTGTCCAGGATGTTACGGATATGCACGAAATCGCGCGGGCTCTTGCCGTGCCGCAACCCGTAAAGCAGGTCCTCCGCTTTATCCATGCCGGCATCGATATCCGGGTCGGCCTTGTAGCCGATATTGGCTATCTGGTCGGCGGCCGAAATCAGCTTACGCATCATGGACAGGCGGTAGACGATGCGGGCATAATACTCGATATCCAGAGAGGTAGGTGTGACCGAGATCAGATGGCTCAGGAAAGCCGCCCCTCCGCAGTTCTCCAGCTTCTCCAGACGGGCCAGGTCCTGCGCCACCGTAATCTGGTTAATAGACTCGCTGCGCTGGTACAGGTCCAGGCAGGACTCGTAAATCCAGCGGTTGCGCTCGCTGTAAAAGTCCAGTGCCGAGATCAGGCTCTCTATCTTGTTGATAGCCGCGCCATCCAGCAAAATAGAACCCAGAGTAGCCTCTTCTGCATCGATATCATGCGGCGGTAATCTATCGGCCATTGATAACCTCGTAATTAGCTTATAGCTGTCAGATACTTTGATACCAGGGGGATTTTACAGCCGACGGGCATCATCCATCTGACTCACCCTTTCTCCACTACTTGTGTGTCCTGCCGGAGGCCCCGAACGGCGAGGCCGAAGTATCCGGGAGGGGGGAGCCGCTCTATTCGGCTTTAGCCTCAGCTTCAGCTTCTTTCTCGATGACATTGACCTTGATTTTGGGTTCAATGCCCTTGCCCAGTTTAACCATTATGTCATAGCTGCCCAGGCTCTTGATGGGTTCAACCAGATCGATCTTACGCTTATCGACAGTCTGACCGGTGACATTCTGCAATTCGGCAGAGACATCGGCAGCGGTAATCGAACCGTGCATGCGTTCCTTGGCCCCCATTTTAACCTTGAAGGTGACTTCCTTGCCTTCTATTTCAGCAGCCAGTTTCTTGTTCTTTTCAACTTCGGCCTTGGCGTCGATCAGCTTCTTAATGGTAGTTATCACGCCGGGCTGGCTGATTACGGCCAGTTTTTTAGGCAGTAAAAAATTACGGGCATATCCATCGGTAACCTCTTTGGTGTCACCGGCTTTAGCTACATTCGGCACATCTTCCAGAAATACAACCTTCATAGAATAATCCCCCTATAAAAATATTAAATAATACCAATATTACAAATAAATACCAATACTGCCAATCAGACAAAGAATTGGAATACTGGTTATTCTCCGGCGGAAACGGACGCCTATCATTATAACAAATTTGGGGTTGGGGGTATACCAGTACCTTTTGATCTTGCAGCTTAGCAGGCTGAGAGTAATATTGTAAAAATTAAAGAGTGCATAATACGAAAAGAAGAAGCCGTTTATCGTTCATCATCCTGCCTCAGACACGATAGCTCAGTTTTAAGGAAAAGGCCAAATACTATCCAGAATAATCGTAAAATTCTTGCCGGTTTTTCTTTAACCGGATGGTTTGACCGAAGTAATTGCCAAGATACCAGAATCAAGCAAATAACCTGAAAGATTGCTTAAATTATACTTATAAATGGATTAAATAACACGATAAACTATTTTTAGGTACAGCATATCAGAACAAATGGGTGCCGGAGTGGATGCCGGTATGAAATCCGGCAGCTATTTTAATAATAGGAGCATTCCACTAGAGGTGATTTATATGAAAATAAAAAGAATTTTTATTACCTCGTTTCTGGTATTGTCTACGATTATTTCAGCGGCCGGATTCGGTTACGGCACCGCCAGAGCCGTTTTTGCGATGGCAGACGAGACAGTAAATATACCCGACCCAACTCTGCAAGTCGCTATCCGGGAGACCCTGGATATCCACGGCCGGGATATCCGGGCCAGCGATATGGCGAGTATTACCAGGCTGGATATCACTTATAATCCCGGTGGATTAGCGGGTGGGATTCCTCAATCCCCGATTAGCGACCTGACCGGGTTGGAATATTGTATCAATGTGGAAGAAATCCGTTTAGTCGGAGACCAAATCAAAGACTTATCGCCGCTCAGCAAACTGACCAGACTCCAGTCGCTGCTCCTTGCCGAAAATAGCATCCGGGATGTTTCTCCTTTAGCCGGACTGAGCAATCTGGAGACTCTTATTATTGATGGCAATGATATCAGCGATATTTCAGCATTGGCTAATCTCACTAATCTTAAAAACCTGGGTATACAACGAAACCATATCAGCGATATTTCTCCCCTGACTAAACTCTACCGTCTGGAAATCCTCTCTTTAGAGGAAAATCAGATTCTGGACATTTCTCCGTTGTTAGAGAACAAAGGATTCACAGATATACCAACTAAATATTATCGGAAAAAACTCGGTTTGTCTGCCAATCCCTTGAATACGGATTCAATCGATACATATATTCCACAGCTTAAGAATTATGGTATTAAAGTCATCTATTAGCATGAGGTTAAAAATTGGCTCGAAATATTAGCTTCAAAGGGGTTCCAATATCGCTTACCATATCTTTATTGGGAAATGCACCAAATACTGTAACGTGTGATATTATCGACTAAGAGTGATAAAGAATAGAACTTCTCTTTTGTTGTCATGGCGGAGGCCTCACCCTATTCTGAAACTAATAACTCACCTCATCACCTCCTCCACCTGACAAAAACCCCCATCTTCCTGTATAATAACTTTTGAAACAGGCCCCTGTAGCTCAGATGGACAGAGCAGCGGTTTCCTAAACCGCGTGTCGAGAGTTCGACTCTCTCCAGGGGCACCACTTCAACAGCTTTCAGACATCAGCTATCAGCTTTTAGTTTCGTGCAGGAAAACCTCAGAACTTGCTTAAATACCCTAATAGCTATTCCTCATAAATCATGACTTCGAGTTAAGGCATCACGCAACATTAAGTCTTCAGTCCTCGAAAGAGAAAGACGAATTGGTTATCAGTTCCGGCCCCCCCCAAAAACCTCTGGGTCAAAGACCATTAAATCGGGTTTTGCGGGGTCGAAAGCACTGCTTTCATTAGTAAGACCGTCAGTATAGGTCCCCGTTACAACTGTCTGTCAACAGCTTGCCTGTAGACCGGATAAGGCTATACCTCTTACGGATAACAGATATACCCATCTATAAGACCTTTCACCTTCCGCATCCAGTATCATCTCGATTTCAGCGCCCAGGGCTTATTCTCTGCCATAACCTCCCCAAGCATCCTGATTTTTGTGGGTAAACTAGCACAAAAAATGGGTGATTTATAAGTTGTTCAGACGTGCCATGGAACCTAAAATGGGAACAGACTTTCACTCCGGATAACGTACAAGGAGGTAAGATATGGGAATTAGCTAAGATCCGCCTGAAATGCCTTCTTCAAAATATCTGCCATAGTTGACCGGCGAGAGCAAAACGTAAAGTATATTTGCCGGTTATAAAAAACTTAATCAATATCTTCTGCAATTTTACGGACTCAAGACGGAGAGCAACTAAACTCCCGGGAGTCCTGAAGAACTTAAAATTTTTGAGGTGTAATTCAGTGGCTGGAAAAATAAAAAAAATGATCGATTACATTGTCGAAGAACGGGCCAAAGGAAATGAGATCGTCCGTAATACTACTCGCACCAAACTGGTATTAAAAGGATTCAATCCGGACAAGTACACTGCAACCAGCGAAGATAATCCGGAGACAATCGCTGAACTGGAAAAAATCGCAGCAGGCATGGGAATCAAGTTATAAAAGAGGATACAGAATGAGTATTAAAGTAGCGTATTCAAACAAGACTGAAGTGACTGATTTAATAACGGAATTAAAGAAGGGTACAGGCAAAATTCAGGGAAAACTGGTAGTGTTTTTCGCTTCCGCCAGCTATGACCTGGAAAAGGTAGGCAAGGGACTGGAAACAGCCTATCCCGGAGCCAGGGTCATAGGCTGCTCTACCGCCGGAGAAATCGTTTCAGGATATATGCTTAAAAACAGCGTAGTAGTTGAAGTTATCGACGGCGAAACTGTTAAAGAAGCGTCCGTAGCGGTGATAGACAAAATCAAAACCGAGGACAATGTTGCAAAAGCACTGGCCCAACTGGAAAAACCTTTCGGTCAAAAAGTGTCCCAGATGGATATATCGAAATATATAGGAATCGTGCTTTTTGACGGTCTTTCCGGCGCCGAAGAAAGAGTTATGGACAGACTGGGCAACCTGACCGACCTGATATTCGTAGGGGGTTCAGCCGGCGACGATCTCAAGTTCAAACAAACTTTGGTCTTTGCCGAAGGTAAAGCCCGGAGCAACGCGGCAGTACTGGTGCTGCTGCAACCGGCTCACGGTTATGAAATAATCAAAACCCAGAGTTTCAAAGAGTTGCCCAGGAAGTTAAAGGCGGACGAAGTGGATGAAGCCGCGCGTACGGTGATCAAGTTCAACGGCAGCGGAGCAGCCGAGGCCTATGCCAGGGCAGTCGGCGTCAGCGTGGATAAAGCCGGGGACAAATTCATGAAAAATCCGCTGGGATTGATGGTAGACGGGGAACCGTATGTACGCAGCCCGCAGCAAATCAAAGACGGCAAAATGGTCTTCTATTGTAATATCAAAAAAGGCACAGAACTCTCATTACTGGAATCAGGAGATATTGTTAAAGATACAGCTCAGGCACTGCAGAAGGCCAAAGGAGCGGCCGGTCTAATCAATTTCAACTGTATTTTAAGAACGCTGGAACTGGAGGCCGCAAAACAAACAGAAGCGTTCGGAAAGCTGTTTACGGATATACCTTCTATAGGCTTTGCCACCTATGGCGAAGCCTATCTCGGGCATATCAACCAGACCGCCACGATGCTGGTACTGAAATAAGAAGATTAATCACACCGGGCTGGTTTAGCCCAATACTTTCCAGGCAGACCCAACACAGTAGAACCGGACTCTCTTGCGGTTGTCCGGTTCTACTATTCTTTGTAGGAAATATTACTTCATTTAAACCTTCCTTTTGCTGCTTCTGTCAATATAGAAGGAAAATGAAAATCCTAAATATTTAATTGTAACTTCTGACTCTATATATACCTGTCTTATTACTGCTTGTTCAGAGGTCCATTAAGTTTAAAACGCTTAATCCCCTCATAATATATTTTTTTATTTTAATATCTACATTCCTCATCACAATGTCACCCAAACGACATACAAGCTGCTCTTATAAGACTATTGTTAATAAAATACCAAATATTATTGTGATTCCAGTACCAAGGATTTGCTATTCACTTAAGATTAAGTCTGTTATTTGGTAGAAGTTGTATAAATCATTGAGGATGGGGTAATTATGAAGAATTTCATCATTTTATTTATTGTAATTTCAGTAATTGTCTTAATAGGGAGTTCTTGTACAGACTCTGCAACAACCAGTAAATCAACCGGCACTACATCATCTGCAACGGCCGCAACGAGTGCAAATAACAGTAAATATGGAGGAACATTAATTTATGCTTTTACTGCGGGACCTTCAGGTGTTATCGGTTACCCTCCTGAAATGGGAGCCGCTTCCATTAATATTCCTGCGCTTTGTATAGAACCGCTGATAACTTTTAATATGAGCGGAGAAATGCTGCCTTCAATTACACAGTCATATGAAGTTGCCGAGGATTATAGCTCTGTAACTTTAAATCTGCGTAAAAACATTAAATTTCATGATGGAAGTGAGCTTAATGCCGATGTTGTTAAATGGAATCTGGATAATGCTATCGCGGCAAAAGCCAGGGCCGATTGGAAATCAGTGGAAGTAATAAGTGAATATTCAGTAAAAGTAAATCTTAACTACTGGTCCAATTCAACCCTGAACGGTTTTGACGCGAACAGTGTTGCGGCATATATCATTTCTAAAGAAGCCTATGATAAAAACGGGTTGGATTGGGTACGGCAAAACCCGGTAGGAACAGGCCCTTTTAAATTTGCAAGTTATGAATTGGATACAGCTTTTAAAACCACCAGAAATCCCGATTACTGGGGTACCGATGAAAATGGAAATCAACTGCCGTTTCT
>DAOUFH010000146.1:0-14580 GCA_034429955.1 Dehalococcoidales bacterium | reverse complement strand
TACGCATTGCATCTTTCATTGGCTTTGCAGACAGCTTTGGCATCGCTGACTCCCAGGTTGCTACCCAATCCGGCCAGTGCTTCATATTCAGGTCCGCCGTAAGCCGCTTTAACCGTATAAGGTTCATCGAACTGGATAACTTTCTTACAGCGAATAGGACAGGCATAACAGCCTTCCATGCCTACTCGCAGTCCGCTTTCTTTCAGGTACTGACCGTTGACTTTGACAACTTCTGGGAAGCTGCCGTCACGGAAGTTACGCACAGGTAAAACGGCCTTGGACTCCATCATCATCATCTCAGGGCCACCGGTACCGAACATGGAAACGGGATGAGGATTAGCCACCAGCCTCTGTCTGATTTCTTTAACTTTTTCAGGATTGGCGACTTCCGGCAGATTGTTGCCTCTGACGGCGATGGCTTTCAGGTTTTTCGAGCCCATTACAGCGCCCAATCCGCCGCGCCCGGCGGCGTCATGCAGTCCTTCCATAATACAGGCAAAGCGCACCAGATTTTCACCGCCCGTACCGATTAAGGCCACCTGAACCTTTTCATCGCCCAACTCCTGGCGGATAGACGCTTCAGTTTCCAGGGTTTCCTGGCCCCATAAATGCGCGGCATCACGTATAATGGCTTCACCGTCATGCACCCACAAATAGACCGGTTTATCCGCTTTACCTTCGACGATAATGGCATCATATCCTGCTCTCTTAAGTTCAGCCATCCAGAAACCGCCGACCTCAGATTTGGCAATACCTCCGGTTAAAGGCGATTTGGCGCCGATACAATTCCGGGAAGCTCCGGCCAGAGCTAAACCGCTCACAGGTCCCAGTGCGAAGATCAGTTTGTTTTCCGGACCCAGCGGGTCAACGCCCTTGGCAAGTTCCTTCCATAGATAATAAGCGATAAAGCCCGCACCTCCGATGTACTGGCGGCAAAAACGCTCGCTAATCGGTTCTGCCGTAGTCGTACCTCTGGTAAGATTAACCCTCAGAATTTTGCCGTTATAACCGCCCGGGAAGGCCGGTTTGGCAGGAGTCTTGACAGCCGTTGCAGTATTGTTCTCAGCCATTTCTCATCTCCAATTTAATAGAATTACCTGACCAGGCAAATTTGTACCAATTTATTAGAACCGCTGACTCGGTGGTTTTGAAGTCCGGCTAAGTAAAGCTTAATACGCTTTGCATTAATAGCTACATAATTGTATGTGTTGTATTAACTCTCTAGACCCTTTCCCAGGGTATTCAGCTTAATTAATGTAACTACAGCCCTTTTTATCAAGAGTATTGTATCATTTGTATGAATTGGTGTCAATTTTCAGACTCAGGCAGGAAGATAGTTTTTAAAAACTTTATTATTATTGAAAACTCATGTATATTTAAAATGGTATTGTATAATGTCCGTATAATTTATAGGAACAGTTTTTCTACTAAGTGGAATGTGATATCAGATTGACTTCAGAATTCTTCACTGGAGACATCTAATTATAGAGGAGGATATTATTCATGGCTGAAGGAAAATGGTCGCACTGTATTATTACCACTCATCACCACATGACCCCCCCGGCAAGAGAAGGCTACCCCGATTTGCATCACATCCTGGGACTCACAGATTCAGTGATCAAGGGCGCCTTCATAGTTAATTGTTGCTGGATGCTTGGTGATGAAAAACCCGGTTATATGGCTGCGCATGCGCATCCTTATGATGAAGTAATCGGTTTCATCGGCACCAACCCCAATGATTTCAGTGATCTTGGCGGTGAAATGGAACTCTGGCTCGATGATGAGAGATACGTTCTCAACAAGAGCTGCATCATCTGGCTTCCTAAAAAATTAAAGCATTGTCCGTTGGAAGTCCGCGCTATCAAGAAACCCATCTTCCACTTCGATATCCAGATCGCCGATAAAGTCAGCTTCATTTAGCCGTTCACACAACCATAATTCCAGATACTAAGATAATATTGTATTATTTTAATTCTGGAGTTATGGTTGTCAAATTGACATCCCCGGCTGATAGATATGGTATACTGGGATTATTGTTCCGTATATAAGAATTTTATTTGGGAAAAGGGAACGATGAAACAGAATTTTGAGAATGAAAAGTATCTGGTAAGAACCCCCATATACAACTATCCCAAAGGGAATAACGGACCTCAGGACCCTTCCATGACCTATTTAAGCAGCAGTCAGATTCCCGGCGTTAAATACTATCTGGAACTTAAATGGGTACGTAAACTGCCTGAACCTTGTGCCGATAATATTGAGCTTGTCCATGATTATGATGAAATAATCATTCAATGGGGTGCAGACCCTGTGCACCCGCAAACTCTCGGAGCCGAAATCGAATACAGTCTGGGCGGCCAGCCCATTAAGATAGATACTACTTCGGGTATCTTTATACCTAAAGGAGTACCTCATGGACCTATGATCTGGAAAAAACTGGACCGTCCCCACGTTCAGATGGTGCTCAAGCTCGGTGTCGGTGAAAACATCAAAGGCACTCCTGCAGACAAGTCTAAACCCGTCCCCGGTTTTACCGAACTTAAGAACAGAGGCAGCGATTACGAACAATATATCATTCGCAGCCCTATGCGTGAAGCAGGCGCAGAGTTCCTGCGCGGACGCACCGCTCCTACCATGACCTACATGAGTGGAGCACAGGTGCCCGGTAACAAATGTTATATTGAGTTCGGCTGGACTTTCGATATGCCGCTGTCTCAAAGAGCCGGTTCTGGAATGCCTGTCATGCTGCATCGCAACTTCGACGAAATCGTCGTACACTTCGGCGGCGACCCCGACCATCCGGAAGAGTTGGGCGGTGAAATTGAGTTTTGTGTAGACGGACAGCCGCTACGGTTCAATACCAGCACGGTACTCTTCGTCCCCAAGGGACTATATCATGGCCCCCTGGCTTGTCTTAAGTACGAAAAACCGCACATTGTGATGGCTATCATGGCCGGAATAGGTGCACTGTCAGAGGGTTATAATGAAGTATCCAAACCGGACGCAGCTGCAAAATAAGCAGCAGTCTGTTTTTTGTGCTAAACATAGGCCCTGTGATAATCACAGGGCCTATGTTGCCGGTTAGTGAATGCTAAGGTTGGAACCGGCGGAGGCAGTGCGCGGCAAATCAGGTAGCCCGGCTTTCCACCGCCACTTCGGGAACAGAGGTTATTTATTATTATGTAAATTGTGCAGTCTTATACTCCCGGTTCTTCATCTGAAAAATCTCATGAGGGTAACTATGCATCTTATTCATTAAAATTATGTTATTACATAATCGGGTTGAGATTTGAATAAGGAGGCTATTCTATATTATTGGAAAACAAGGTTGCCCTCGTCACGGGCGGTTCCCGCAGCATGGGCCGCGCTATCGCCAGTCCATACTATCCCCGCTAAAGACTAATATTTCTTCCCTTGCACCTGCATAAGCCACAGGAGAGTGGAAATGAAAAACTGCTATAATATCAGAAAAGCGATTATCAAAGAAGAAAATACCTCGCCGGGTTCGATCCCGCGAGCAGCTAAAATCCTGGCCTGCCTGTGCGGCAATATCAATACGATAACCGAGATTGCCCAGGAGAGTAAACTCGCCAAATCAACTGTTCACAGAATACTCAAGCTTATGGAAGAGTCCTCTCTGGTGACGGAAAATCCGATTAATCGCAGGTATTATATCGGTCCGCTAATAACCAGGCTGGCCACCAATCCCGTGATAATTCACGAATACCTGATAAGATGCATGCTCGATAAAATGAAATACATCGCCAGCATCACAGAAGAAACCGTAGCTCTGGATATCCTCTTCGGAATTCAACTGGTGCCACTGTATGAAATACCGAGCATCCATGATATCCGATTCACAGATGGTAATCAAAAGCTGGGGCCTTTGTACGTAGGAGCCAGTGCCAAAGTACTGCTGTCCCAGTTAAGCGATGAGAAACTGAAAGTGGTAATGAAGTATATCAACATCCCCCGCATTACCGATAAAACCATCGTGAAAAAAGACATGCTGATATCCCAGATAATTGAGACCAGAAAAAACGGCTATGCTATCAGCTACGGAGAAAGAAGTCAGGGCGCTCTGTGTATTTCAGTTCCAATCCACAATTACACCTCCCCTGCCGCACTTAGTGTAGTGGGACTGGAAAACCGCTTTATGTCCAAAAAAGACATCGCTCTGAAGGAACTGAAAGCGGCCTCGCTCAGTCTTTCTCAAAAGGTCAATGAGATTTATTCTCTGAAAAAGAGCCTGAAATAGCCGTAAGGAGTATCAATGCCGGCGGCTATGTCAACTCCAGGCTGAAATTTAAGAAAAGGACAAAAAATTATGGAAAAGCAATGGTCTGAAATGTCTGTGTCCGAGAGACAGGCAGAGAGATTTCAAAGATGGCTGAATCCTTCCGGCGTCAAATTTGTCAATGCCAAAGCTGAACAGCTCTATAAAACCAGAGTACAAAGGCTGATTAATGCCATCCAGCTGAAAGAATCGGACCGTGTTCCAGTAGAAATCGCCGCCGGCGCCTTCATGGCCCACTATGCCGATACCAGTTTACACAGCATCATGTACAATCCTGAGGAAGCCCGCCGCGCCTTTATCAAATTTCTGAATGATTTCGATGTCGATGCCTTCGACGGCTCAGGCTTCCAGTTTCCGGGCCAGGTCTATGAAGCAATGGGTTATAAATCTTACAAATGGCCCGGCCATGGACTGGCAAAAGATGCCTCCATGGTTCAGTTTGTAGAAGAAGAATATATGAAAGCCGATGAATATGACGCTTTCATAAAAAATCCGACCGATTACATGCTGCGCACTTTCGTGCCCCGGAACTGGTCGTTATTTGAACCTTTTAGAGATATGATGCCGCTTTCACCTCTCTTTAATATCCCCCACTGGTTCTTGTCTTTTGCTTCCAAGCCGGAAATGCGTAACGTCTTCGATACGCTGGCCAAAGCAGGCCAGGAATTCTTCGCCTGGAGAAAGATGGTGGACGAATGCTCACGCCAGGCTATCGAGATGGGGTTTCCGCCTTTCGAAGGTGGTATGGCGGTAGCCCCGT
The DNA here is from genome assembly GCA_034429955.1 of Dehalococcoidales bacterium. Classification (GTDB taxonomy): domain Bacteria; phylum Chloroflexota; class Dehalococcoidia; order Dehalococcoidales; family UBA3254; genus DATIKD01. Next base: position 9,523 of record DAOUFH010000146.1, on the reverse strand, counting down.
TCGATTTCTTTGCCGATTCACTGAGGGGTACCCGCGGTATCACTATGGATATCTACCGCCAACCTAAGAAACTGCTGGAAGCCCTGGATGTAGTTACTCCCATGATAATCGATTCCGCAGTGCAGGCAGCCAAATTCTCAACCAGTCCTCTGATCCTGATGCCGCTTCATAAAGGTGAGGATAGTTTCATGTCTCAAAAACAGTTCGAAACTTTCTACTGGCCCTCATACCGCAAAGTCCTGATGGGCTTGATTAACGAAGGTCTGGTGCCGGCTCCCATCGCCGACGGCCAGTTCGCCAATCGATTGAAAACAATCAAAGATATTACTCCCGCCTCTATGATATGGACATTTGAAAAGACCGATATGTTCAAGGCTAAAGATATACTCGGAGACACCTGCTGTATTGCAGGCAACGTTTGTGCTTCTCAAATTTACGTTTCGACCGCCGAAGAGGTCAAGGATTATTGCCGCAAACTTATCAACTATTGCGGTAAAGGCGGCGGTTATATACTGACCCTGGGAGCCAGCGTGGACAAAGGCAATCCGGACAATATGCTGGCACTGGTGGATGCCGCTAACGAACTGAAGAAGAAATAGGCTTATACTATCACAAGACAATATGACGCGGAGGAAATAATGGCCAATCAACCTCTCCTCGATTACCGTGCTTTCGGGATCCAGGCGATCTACAAGTCTATTGGTTTCACTGCCAAAGAACTGTCCATGCCACGCATCGTAATTATCAATTCCTGGAGCGAACAGTCTCCGGGACATTCTCATTTGCGGGCAGTTGCGGAAGGCGTTAAAGCAGGCATCCGCATGGCCGGAGGTATGCCTGTGGAGATAGGTGTGCCCGGTCTGTGCTCAGTACCGCATAAATTCCCCAGGGATATGGACTATGATATGCCGCAGCGTGAAGCTGTCCTTAACGCTGCCGAAGCATCTTTAAACATCACCTGGTGCGACGGCTGGGTCGGCATCGGTTCCTGCGATAAAATCGTTCCGGGTATCGTTCTGGCTGCCATTCGCATGAACCGTCCCTTTATGTTCCTGGGCGGCGGTCAGATGATGACAGCCGAATGGGAAGGTCGCAAAATCGGCGTAGTTGACGGACAGACTGTCCTGCGCGAAGAAATTTCAAAAATCAAAGACGATCCCAATTATGATAAACTAATCGCTGAAAAAATGGACCAGGTCAGCTCCTGTGTCGGCTGTTCAGCCGGCGCCTGCGGCGAACTGACCACCGGTAATACCATGGCGGTACTGACTGAAGGTCTGGGACTTTCCCTGCCCGGCTCATCTACCTCACCCGGTGTTTCAGCTGAAAAAATCTGGCACGCCAAGGCCACAGGGGAGATGATTGTTGAGCTGGCCCGCCGCAATATCCGTCCCAGAGACATCCTCACCTTGTCGGCTATGAAAAACGCCATCGCCCTGGATATGGCTGTCGCCGGCGGCACCAACGCTGTAGTGCATATGCAGGCTTACGCTCATGAAGCCGGGATTCCTTTGACACTGGATATGTGGGATGAGATCAGCCGTAAAGTCCCCGCCATCGCCAATGTGGCCCCTTCCGGACCTCACCTGCTCAATGATTTCCACAAGGTTGGCGGCGCTCCCGCGGTTATGAAGAGAATCCGCCAATACCTGGATGAGTCCTGTTTGACCGTAACCGGGAAGACTGTCAAAGAGAACCTGGACCAGGTCAAAACAGTCAAGTCCGATGTGATTCGTGAGCTGGATAATCCTATCTGGCCGGAAGGCGCTATCGCCATCCTGAAAGGCAATCTGGCGCCCATCGGCGCAGCAGTCAGACACACCGTTATCACAGATAAGTCTTTGCTGAAAAGGACCTACACCGCCCGCGTTTTCAACTCCGAGCAGGAGGCCAAAGATGGCATTGTCGCCGGTAAAGTCGGCCCGGGCGATGCCGTCGTAGCCCGTTATTGCGGTCCTCGCGGCGGTCCTGCCATGACTGAATGCCTGGGTGTGGTCAACACCCTCAAGAATGTCGGTGCCAAAGAGGTCATAGTAGTATCCGACGGCCGCTTCTCCGGCTGGACTAAAGGTTACCTGGCCATCGGTTATATCTGCCCTGAATCTCAGACGGGCGCACCTCTGGCACTGGTCGCAGAAGGCGACCAGATCGAGCTGGATATACCGGCCCGCAAGATCACTTTGCTGGTTTCCGATGAAGAACTGCAAAAACGGCGGGCTAAGTGGCAACCCAAGGATAATTCAAACGCTAAGGGTATGCTGGCGATGTATGCTAAACTGGCCTTACAGACCGACCGGGGCGCCGGCTGGCCTATCAACATGCAAGATTTCGAATCAGTCTAGTCATCACGTACATCAGGCCCGGCTTCCCTTTAAAGGGAAGCCGGGCCTTTATTATACTGATATATATAGCGGATAGGCCATACCGATGGTACTGCAGATTCCGAGCCGTGCCTAACCAGGGCTGTATTCTGAGGGCCTTCGGTATTTTTTTATTTGACGAGGTAATATGATGCGTAATATTTAAACTGAAGTCCTGGTAGCCGGAGAAGGCGGAGCAGCCGCCCGGGTTTATAAGCCAAGAGGAGGAAACGTCGGCTACTGGGACTGATAGAGGCCTTAAAATTAAATATAAAACCAACCCCCGCTAAATACGAACAGGGGTTGGTTTTGCTTTTCTATTTTATCAGCGACAGTCTGTAAAACAGACCTGTCTTTTTACTTCCGGTCTTGGTCTTTGGCCACTTCGCCTTTGTGTTTTTGGCCGGTAACCGGATGATTGAAATGGAAAGGAGCAATAAAACCTGAGGGATATAGAGTTGTTTCCGGACGGCTCACGGGATTCATGCCCATGGGACCGGCTTTCTCGTAAGGATGATCATCTCTCTGGTCTTCCCTTCTGTCATCGGCAACAAAGCTCATACCCCAGGGTGCGTGGAAGGTCATGCACCAGCGCACTTTCATAAGTTTCCAGACCCCGTTTTCTTTAACGTATTCGACGTTATAGACGCCGTTCATCCAGCCGGGATTAATTTTACCGCTGTCAGTAAAGAAAGCATTAGCGCCGAAACCATACCAGCGGCCCTTGGCGGTCTTGCCGTCATCAGCAACATCGACAATACCGCTAAGCTGCATCACCTGATGCAAGAATTCGCTTCTCTTCTCATAAGGGAGCGGAGTTTCATATTTACCGTGACGGAAGAAACGACGCAGATGATCTTTACCAACATAGACGCCAGCGGCTACATGTAAAGTCACATTGGGGTCATCGGCAAAACAATCGACAATATCCTCGCCCATCCAGTGCTCCAGATAATAGCCATAAGCTCTCTGCAATTTTTTAATTGCTTCGATATCGTCCAATTTTTGAACCTTTTTTTCCAGAGCAGCTACTTTCTGCTCGAGTTGAGCTAAATCCATCGGTATCTCCTTTGTTTTTATTTTATCTACTCTAATTTAAATACCAACTGATACTGGTTTACTCCTAATAATAATATAACATCACAGAGGATAATGCTAATACCGGTACGATAAAATAATAACTGTATAAAAACAAAAGGCGGTCTTTAAAGACCGCCTTTTGTAAATAACCAATGAGTGTAACTATTTGTCCAGCCAGACGCTGTCCATATTCCAATAAATGGCAAGAGCTCGCTCGCCGAAACCACCATCTTTAACATAGTCCGCATAAGCAAAACCAAGTCCGCTTTCAGTGGTAGGAATCACTAGAGCGTTTTCAGATATATAATCAGAGACTGTCTGCACCAAGTCATAATCAAGTTTATTACTATTCAAACTGGCATCCAACAGAGTTTTAAACTCTTCACTCTTAAGCCAGCTTGCGGTTTGGGTGGACGTACTGCCAAAGTAATAGTTTAAAGAAGCGTTATAGTTGGCATAACCGGCCAGAGCCATAATCAGCATACCGTTCTTCCAGCCATCGGTCTGATATGTTGAGAAAGAAGCTTGGTCAATATTCTTAAGTTCGACATTGATTCCAACGGCTTGCATGTAAGACTGAATAGCAGCTTCTGCGTCGGCCTGTCTGGCAGCAGGAGCGGAGTACATATAAATTTTTTCACCATTATAGCCCGACTCTGTCAGTAATTGCTTGGCTTTATCTACATCATAAACACGCTTTACAGCGGGATTTGAATCAAAGGCTCCATTGGCTCTGGGGATAATTTGGTAAACAGGTTCCCAGGTTCCATAACCCAGACCGGCGGACATGGAAACTTTATCGATGGAATATTCAATGGCTTCACGGAGAGATTTATTCGCCAGCGGTGAATCAGCGTTGGCGGTATCCGGGACCAGTCCGTAAACGGTCATAGGATTAGCAGAAGAAATGAAGCCCAGATCTTGCAAGGTTTTCTGTTGTTTACCCATCGAAACGTTCATCATATCCAATTCGCCGGACTGCATGGCAGCCTGCATAGTCAGATCATCAGAAATATAAAGAATCTCTAAACCATCCAGATAGGGTTTACCTTCGATCCAGTAGTCATCGAATCTCTCATAGACGGCTTTGGTGTTCTGTTGATACTCTACAAACACGAAAGGTCCGGTACCAACAGGATTCTTGTCGGCCCATTCCTGGCCATTCTTCAGATAAGATTCTTTCGAGGCGATTAAACCCAAAGTATTATCGGCAAAATTATCCAATATTGTATTCTGATATTTTGTTATGTTTACTTTAACCTGGAGGTCATCGATAACCTCAACTGATTTCCAAACAGTAGTTTTAAAGGATTCAATTTGAGAATCGAAGTTGAATTTCACTACATCGGCATTCAAAACCGAACCATCATGGAATTTGACGCCCTCGCGCAGTTTAAAGGTTATAGATGAACCGTCTTCGGCGATTGTATAGCTTTCAGCCAGCCAGGGAATATACTCACCGGTGGAACTCTGTCTGAGCAAACATTCCAAAGCAGGCTGAGCTGTAGCTGAACCGGCACCAATAATGTCAGAAGGCCAACCAAAAGGGCCACCCGGATCCGGCGGTCCGGCTACTTTCATGACTCCACCGTATTTGGATCCGGTGGTCGAAGTAGTAGTCGTGGTGGTAGTAGCACTTGTGGGGGTTCCTGTGGTGGGTTGGGTGGTATTAGTCGTAGCAGACGTGGTTGTATTGCCGTTACAACTAATTACCAAAAGGGACAGGACTAACAGGGTTGCGATGAGAATGGGGACTAGTCTTTTCATTTTTTCCTCCTATACTTACCTTGAATTATCTCCTTAATCAAGGCATAATAAGCCTCATGCATTTCAAGCATGGGAGTAGAAACAAAATAGAAGTGAAAAGTCACTTAAATCTAACAAGTCATGCCCATTGATTTTTCGTTTATGACTAATGTTAATAACAAGTATATCACTAAATTCAATAAACTTTACCAGTCGTCACAACTTTAGTTTCTGAAGTTTTAAAGGTATTCCAGACTTGGTAATTTTAATTATAAACGAATTATACCACAATCTGTCAATTTTACCACCTTATGCGGTTATCTTTTAGGCGTTGTCTGAAATAATTCATATAAGAAAGCTTATAATACCACCTGCAATTCGTGCTTAATCTGATATGCACTTTTTTATACCGACCGTGCCTTTAGCCAGTAACTGACAATCAGCTAAAAGATAAATAATTCATCTGTTCGTGAAAAGTTCAGAAACCAGGTAAAACTATCAAAAAATAAAAGGCGGTCATTCTGACCGCCTTTTGTAATTAGTTAACTTATGGTGGGTTACTATTTATCCAGCCAAACACTGTCCATATTCCACCAGATAGGCAGACCGCGGGAACCGAAACCGCCATCTTTCACATAATCGGGGAACGCGAAACCCAGTCCACTTTCAGTGGTAGGAATGATCAAAGCATTTTCTACTATATAATTGGAAACCGCAGAGACCTTGGCAAAATCCAATTCTACACTATTGAGACTGGCATTGAATAACGTCCAGAAATCATCTGTCTTTTCCCAGCTCTTGGTTTGGGTAGAGGCAGGTCCAAAGTAATTGTTATAGGATTGATTGTAATTAGGATAGGCAGCCAAAGCCTGAATCAGCATACCATTCTTCCAACCGTCAACCTGATAGGTTGAATAGGTAGCCTGATCCAGATTTTTCAGCTCTACATTAATACCTGCGGCATTCAGGTAATGTTCTACAGACTGTTCAGCATCTGCCTGTCTGGCAGCAGGAGCTGAATAGATGTAAAGCTTAGTACCGTCATAACCTGATTCTTGAACCAACTGTTTAGCTTTATCAGGGTCGTAAGTACGCAGAACAGGCAGTTGGTCGTTTGGCACAAAGGCACCATTTACCCTGGGAATGATCTGATAAACCGGGATCCAGGTGCCATAACCCAGACCTTGAGACATTGATACTTTATCGATAGCATACTCAATGGCTTCGCGCAGTGTTTTATTGGCCAGAGGAGAATCGGCATTGGCAGTATCTGGAATAAGACCGTAAACAGTCATGGGGGTAGCATCGGAATTGAACCCGGCATCCTCCATATCCTTTTGCTGTTTACCCATCGAAACATTGATCATGTCCAATTCACCGGCCTTCATAGCAGCCATCAAGGTCAATTCATCCACAACATAGTGGATTTCCAATCCATCCAGATAGGGCTTGCCGGTCTGCCAGTAGCTATCATTTCTAGTGAACACAGCTTTAGTGTTCTGCTGATATTCAACAAAGACAAAAGGACCTGTGCCGACAGGATTCTTGTCAGCCCATTCCTGCCCATTTTTCAGATAAGCTTCTTTGGAGGCAAAAAAGGCTAAAACATTATCGGCAAAAGAATCCATTGCCATATTCTGGTAGGTTATCAAATTAACCCTGATAGTGTATTCATCGATAATATCGACCGATTTCCAGTTAGAAGCTTTATTCGAATCAATTTGAGCATCCATGTTGAATTTAGCCACATCTGCATTAAAATCAGAGCCGTCATGGAATTTGACGCCCTGACGCAATTTAAAAGTAACAGACGGGGCATTCACATCAATCTCCCAACTGGTAGCCAGCCAGGGAATATATTCACCGGTAGCTCCCTGTCTCAACAGCCCTTCCAGACAAGGCTGAGCGGTAGCTGAACCCGCACCGATGATGTCGGCAGGCCAACCGAAAGGACCACCCGGATCCGGCGGTCCAGCTACTTTCATGACTCCACCGTATTTGGGTCCGGTGGTCGAAGGAGTAGTAGTGGTAGTAGTGGTAGTAGTGGTAGTAGTTGTGGTTGTACTCGTTGTGGGCTGGGTGGTCTTAGTCGTAGCAGGCGTAGTGGTATCGCCGTTACAACTAATTACCAAAAGGGACAAGATTAACAAGGCTGCAATTAGAATGGGAACTAGTCTTTTCATTTTTTCCTCCTGTACTTTTTTGCTACCTTAAAAACTTATTATTCAAGGCACAATAAGCCTTATGCCTTCAAGCATGGGAGTACACATAGAATAGAAGTTAACAGTCATTTATATCTAGTAAGTCTTTCCTATTGATATTTCGTTTATGATTAATCTTAATAAGAAGTATATCACTTAATGAAATTCAATAAACTTTACCAGTCGTCACAGCTTTAGTTTCTGAAGTTTTAAAGGTATTCCAGATTGGTAGTTTTAATTATAAACGAATTATACCACAATCTGTCAATTTTACCACCTTATATGGCTATCTCTTACGATTTTATTTAAATAGCCAGTTCTAATATCCCAATAATACAGACTGGTCCGGCAATCTATAAAAAGGGCTGAACTATACAGAGCATGGCTTTTACAGATAAAGAACAATTTGAGTTGCAAACAGCGGACGGAAAAGTAAATTTCCCACGACTTTACGGTCGTATATTGATGATTACAAGCTTACGCCTGATATCTCTTAAATACCCGACCTGAAACAGTCGGGGTATTCTTGAAAAGAAGCAGAAAACAAAAGGCGGTCATAATGACCGCCTTTTGTAATTGGTTAACTTATGAGGGGAGTACTATTTATCCAGCCAGGCGCTTTCCATACTCCACCAGATGGGCAGACCGCGGGAACCAAATCCGGCATCTTTTACATAGTCGGGATAAGCGAAGCCCAGTCCGCTCTCGGTGGTCGGAATAATCAAAGCATTTTCTATAATGTATTTGTCAACAGCCGCGATTTTATCAAAATCCATCGTCACACTGTTAAAGCTGGCTTCCAGCAACTCATTGAACTCGGCTGTTTTCTCCCAGCTCTTGGTTTGGGTAGAGGAAGGTCCAAAGTAATTGTTATAGGATTGATTGTAATTCGGATAAGCCGCAAAGGCCATGATCAACATACCGTTCTTCCAGCCATCGGTCTGATATGTTGAGAAAGAAGCTTGGTCAATATTCTTAAGTTCGGCATTGATGCCAACCGCTTTCAGGTAAGACTGTACCGCAGCTTCCGCGTCGGCCTGTCTGGCCGCAGGCGCGGAATACATGTAAATCGTCTCGCCATTATAGCCGGACTCAGCTACCAATTGTTTGGCTTTGTCAGTATCATAGACACGCTTTACAGGCAATTCACTGTCGCTGAGGAACGCACCGTTGACTCTGGGTACAATCTGGTAAACCGGCTGCCAGGTACCGTAACCCAGACCGGCGGACATGGAGACTTTGTCGATAGCGTACTCAATAGCTTCACGCAGGGATTTATTCGCCAGCGGTGAATCAGCGTTGGCGGTATCCGGGACCAGTCCGTAAACGGTCATAGGCGTGGCGGAAGAATTGAAGCCCAGGTCTTCCATATCTTTCTGCTGTTTACCCATTGAAACGTTCATCATGTCCAGTTCACCGGACTGCATGGCGGCCTGCATGGTCAGTGTATCGGAAATGTAATGGATCTCCAATCCATCCAGGTAGGGTAAGCCTTCGATCCAGTAGTTATCGAATCTTTCATAGACTGATTTGGTGTTCTGCTGGTAATCCACAAAGACGAAGGGACCGGTGCCAATCGGATGTTTGTCGGCCCACTCCTGACCATTCTGCAGATATGCTTCTTTGGAGGCCATAAAGGCGATAACATTATCAGCAAAATCGTCCAGAACGGTGTTTTTGTAAGTTTTCAGGTTTACTCTAAAAGTCAGGTCATCGATAATGTCAATCGATTCCCAGTTGGCCGCTTTGGCCGATTCGATCTGCATATCCATGTTGAATTTGGCGACATCGGAATTCAAGACCGATCCGTCATGGAATTTGACGCCTTCGCGCAGAGTGAAGGTGATGGATGGGTCATCTTCAGCGATTGTATAATTTTCAGCCAGCCAGGGAATGTATTCACCGGTTGAGCTCTGTCTGAGCAGTCCTTCCAGAGAAGGTTGAGCGGTAGCTGAACCTGCACCGATGATGTCGGCAGGCCAACCGAAAGGACCACCTGGATCCGGAGGCCCGGCTACTCTCATGACTCCACCGTATTTGGGCCCGGTGGTAGAAGAAGTAGTAGTGGCAGTAGTGGGCTGGGTGGTATTAGTCGTAGCAGGCGTGGTGGTATTACCGTTACAACTAATTACCAAG
>DAOUFH010000145.1:0-3221 GCA_034429955.1 Dehalococcoidales bacterium | reverse complement strand
GATACAGCCCTGAGTAACCTCTATCCAGGGCAGCAGATGAGATAGAGCCCGGACGGCCATAGATTTAGCGGTGCCTTTCTGACCGCGCAGCAGGACGCCTCCGATGCGGGTGTTAATGGCATTCAGCAGCAGGGCTTTTTTCATGTTCTCCTGTCCCACTATGGCGCTGAAGGGATAGACTAATCTGGTATTTGATTGCATAACTCCGCTTTCCTTTCCCCTGTATTGAGATTTTGTAGATAGACCTTCCTTACGCAGCACTCTGTATTGCTGTCGCCGCCGTTCTGCTGCCGGGCATATAACTGGGCCGGGCAGGGCCCGCCGCAGAGACCGGCGTAGTCCGCGCAGTCGCTGCACTGCGGAGCGACTGTGATTTTGTTTCTGGCGACTTCGAGGAGTTCCGGTAGTCTGTCCCAGATAGTTTTATCTCTGATATCGCCCAGCTTCATCTCCGGGTATAGCTGGAGGGCCGCGCAGGGATAAATATCGCCGTCCGGCGTAACTGCGATCTGCCGGCAGGCATCGAAATAACAGCGGAAACGGCGAGGTCTGCCGCTTTGCGACAGGTGAAGCATTTTATCCAGTTCGCGTATTATCAAACGGCTGCCGAACAACTTGCGCATGTTCAGGCAGACCTGAATAGCTTCGTTCATTGACCGCTGCAAAACGGTGGAATCCATCTCCAGAAGCTCCGCATTCAAAGCGGCCCGCCCGCTGGGTCTGATTACATCGAAAGAAATCCCGGAGATATTGCCGGCCTGGATAGCCAGTAAAACGATATCTTTAAGATGGCGGTAATTCAAAGCTGAAACGACGCAGGTCAGACCGGCGGTTAAACCGACCTGCTTGAGGCAGTATAGGCCGCGCAGGGCCTCCCGGGTGGAGGCCGGCCCCCGGCGCGTCCGGTCATTAATTTCAGCCAGTCCGTCCAGACTGACCCCTATTTCGGCCTGCCAGCTTTTTAAGCGCGCCGCCAGGTCTGCATCGATGAGGGTGGCGTTAGTCTGGATTTTCAGTCTCAGACAGTGCAAGCGGGAAAATTCCGCAATTTTTTCAAGCAAATCCGGATTAAGCAGGGGCTCACCGCCGGATATCTGTATACTGCGGCAATGCAGTTTCGCTACCGCATTGCTGAGGCTGAGCAGGGCTGTCTGCCAGTCCATAGGGTGTTTCTTTTCACCGGCTCCGGCATAACAGTACAGGCAATTCAGATTGCAGTCGGTAGTAGTTAATAAAATTAGTTCTTCAATTTCTACGGACATGTTGTATTTTGTGTAATGTTTTATCTTCAGGAAGAGCCTTAAATATAGCCCATTATAAAGCTTGCTCACTTTTAAATCAAGTGTAATATATTATTAACAAGTACAGTTGATTAATAAAACACAATAGCAGTTTTTTTGCGTTGAAAGATTAATTTAAGAAAGGCTGCAGTAAGCGGGGGCGTAGTCGGAAGTTATTGAGGAAAAGTGCTTGAGTCAGATTAAAAACCGGCGTTAAAAGACCGGGCGCAGTTTCTATTCAGAGCGGATAACTCTGATGAATTTATATTTGACCCTGGCATCTTCCAGGCGTTTGACCAGGACGGGAATTTCCTCGTCGACACAAACGATAAAGGGAGAGATGCCTTTTCTGACCGCATCGATCATAGCTTCACCGCCGGCGAAAATGATTGAGGGGTGTACCTGTAGTTTATTCAGAATAGCCAGGGCCTCTATTCCCAGGTAAGCCACCGGGTTTTTATTATCGAGGCTGTTTTTAAGGATATCCAGGCTTTCTGCTTTAAGGGTACCTTTTTGCACCCCGGGTACTTCTATGATGGTGACTTCGCCCTCTTCCATCTCGATGATGCCGCGGATATCGGCAATACCTACCACTTCATCCTGTTCGGCTTCGGTAACCGCTGTCCCGCTGGCGCTTTTATCCTGCTCTCGGCCGGCATAAAGCAGACCGTCTTTCATTTTAAGGCTGATCTTCTGTCCTTTAGCGATTTTTGTTTCGGCCAGAGCCGGAGTGATGCGGATGTTCCAGATAATCCTTTCTACTGACCCGAAATATTCCTTGGCGTCGTTCAATTGCCTTATCATCCAGTCTATGCCCAGCGGACTGACTTTAAGCCTGGAGCGGCCTTCCGAGATGACCAGTTTATCCCTGGTAAGCTGTTGCACGTAATCTGAAACCGCCTGGGGCGTGATGCCCAGCTTGCCGGCAATTTCTTTTTGCTGGATGTTGGGCTGGCTGCTGGCTATCTCGACCATGATCTGAAAGCGGGTAGTCAGGTTTTTGTTGCTCAAAATGTCTATCATATTGCCTTCAATATATAACATTTGCAAGTTCGTTATCAATAAATGGGAAAAATAATAGAGGATTCGAACTATTGATTAGCGGTGGCATGATATCCGGCACAGATTGAATTGGCTACGTTAAATATACCTGCTTAGGGAGCGGGTTTTGCTGCGATAACAGTTATTGTGGGCAGCTGCCGGGATAACTGTTTACGAAGCAAGATTCGTTGTTTTTTTTCTGCTCTGGCGGACTATAGCTTTAACCCGGGCGAGAAACACCGCATCACTATCAGACATGCGGAGATAATAGTCTGCTCCGGATGCTACGGCCTGTTCCCAATCGCTATCTCCATCATCACGTCCGATTATGACGATGTAATCGGAATATACTGCGCGTAGCCGCCGGCATATCTTTAGACAATCCGTCTGTGTTTTTTCAAGAATAATCAGATCAGGTTTGACTAGCGGTAACATATCCAGAGCCTGATCGAATGAAGACGCTTTATTTAGCGCGAAATTGGCTGATGTCAAAATAGATATAAAGTGCTTGAACAGGCAACTTTCATCTCCGATTACCAGGACTTTAGCGGTGCAAGTGCCTTTTTGAATGAGGCTGTCATTACTTGAGTTGACTTTGTTATGTGTGATTTCCTGGATTGTACCGGGTGATGGCGTGCAATCCAGGTTAAAATCCCGGCTATTCATGGCACTACCTCCGGATTTTTGTCGATAATAAACAGGTACAAAATCTGATGTGCAACAGCCAATTGGTAATATACACATAACCCGATTGGTTTTTAGATGGCTTGTCTTTTGGCAGTTACCCCCATTTAGTAGCTTGTGTTAATTGGCATTATCGTTAGAAGTAGTATGTTGTGTAGTTTATTCTGATTCAAATATAAATATTTCATATATAAATTAATTGAATACAATCATAGT
>DAOUFH010000144.1:0-2529 GCA_034429955.1 Dehalococcoidales bacterium | reverse complement strand
GAGACCTTCATAAGTACGTACCTGGGCACTGCGGCGTACTACCAGAATCCGCCGGTTATTCTCCAGAAAACAGCTGACCACCGGCTGGACCTTCAAGACGATGGGCGCGCCCTTTTTGCGTTGGATATTCTGCAGGTATTCCTTAAGCCAGTTCAGGGCTACCAGTGCGGCAGCGGTCCTGTTCTGCTCTCTGTTGCCGCTGAAAACATGTTTGCGGTTGAAACTCTGGTCTTTATGGGCCAGGCCCAGGTAAAAAAGGCCCAGCGGCTTGTCTGTGGTGGCACCGGTGGGACCGGCGATACCGGTATCGGAAAGGCAGATATCCACATTCAAAGCCCGGCATCCGCCCAGTGCCATTTCTTCCGCCACCTGGGCACTGACTGCGCCATACTGCTCCAGGGTCTCACGCTTGACGCCCAGCAAATTCATCTTGGCTTCATTGCTATATGAAGTTACGGAACCCTGGTAGTAATCCGAACTGCCGGGCACATCGGTAATCAGTGAGGAGAGCAGTCCGCCGGTGGCCGATTCAACCACTCCCAGCCATAAACCTCGTTCTTTTAACAGTTCGCCTATTTCTTTCGCTATCGCCTGCATAATATTCGATTCCTGTTTGAAATTTCGTTATAAATATCCGGTCGACGGGCTTTGAAGTGCGGTATAGGAGGACTAGATGAAGTCTTCCATCAAAGTGAAAATGATTTGAGGGTTGAGCTTTTTAGCACCCTGAGTCAGTTTGAATTTGATTTGTTCAACCACTTCATAACGCTGGGTATCGGACATATCGGCCAGCGTTTTGTACATGCCCACCCGGCGTCCGATCATAAAATTATTACGGTCCTGGGCGGAGAGGGCTTCGAATTCATCGATTACATCCAGAAATTTCTGTTTGTCTCTGGGCAATTGTCCTTCCAGCTCAGGCAGTAAATTGGAGATGTGGTCGCTTGCCAGGGTGGAATTAACTTGCAAATTTTCGATCAGATAGCGCTCTTCCCGCAAGATCTCTTCGTCCGAAGCCCGGATAAAGTTATTTTGTGCGATATCCACGAAAAGCGGTACTTTTCGGTTGACCGTTAAAGTCCGGAAACGAATGTAATCGGGATTTATGGCATTAAGCACCTGAGCGGTATGTTTGGCGTGCTGTAAGGAAAGCTCTTTGCCTCCCAGCCCCAGAATGACATATTCGGATAAAGAGATGCCGGCCTCTACCACCTGCTTGCCGGCCTGGATATGTTTGGCGGCAGTTTCGCCCTTGTTCATATACTTCAGGATGGGGTCGTAGCCCGATTCGAGACCGACGTGCAAACGGGATAACCCGGCCTGGGCCAGTCTGACCAGGTCGTTACTTTTCTTTTTGGCCAGAGATAAGGAACGGGCATAGCTGGTAACTCTTTTAATTTTGGGAAAGGCGGAATAAAGCGTATTTAATACTTCAACCAGGTCGTCGGTTTTCATCACCAGGCTGTTGGCATCCTGCAGGAAGACATTCTCACCGCCGCCCAGAATCCAGAGCGCCACATTACGGAAGGAGTTATTGGGAGGGTCTTTGAGCATCATGCCCACCACTTTCTGCATGCCCCCGGATTGCCCGGCTTTGAGGATAACCTCCATGATCCGGTCACGCAGGTTAAGCGCCACTGCTATATCGCGTTTGATGTCTTCCAGCGGTCTGATCTCGAAGACCGTGTCGCGGTAAGAGTTGCAGAACTTACACTGGTTCCAGGGACAGCCGCGGGTACAGCGAATCAACAATGAGTTGGACTCATTGGGCGGCCGGATGGGACCTGTTTCAAAAGATAGTGCCATGAAAACGCCTTATTTTGATACAAAAATGAATTAGTCTTTTGGATTGATTATATAAGACCAGCCGAATAAAATAAAGGGAATGGAAGAAAATTCAGCGCTGATAAAAATAAAGGTACAGCCGAACGGCGGACAGAATCGCATAGTCGGGACTGTTAATGAGGCCTGGAAGATAAAAATAGCAGCCCCGCCTGAAAAGGGCAAAGCCAATAAAGAGTTGATCAAGTTTTTGAGTGAAGTGCTGCAACTCAAGAAAGAACAGATAGTACTGATCGGCGGGGAAACCAGTCACAACAAAGTGCTTAAGATCGCGGGATTGAACAAGGCTGAAGTAGACAGGCTGCTGGGGGCGCTGACAAACTGAATTTAGAAAGCAAAAAGCAAAATTCAAAAATCACCGTCATCGCGAACATCTTTTACCCCTGAAGCGATCTCATAGAATAGCTGACATCAATCAGCTGTCAGTTGAGGGTGGGGTACTAAAAGGGTCTATCTGTCTGTCTTTACCCTGAGATCGGTCCCATCCGAGATAAAAGTAACAGTACCGTCCCTGTCCGTCCGGAAAACTCTTTGAGCGTCTAAACGCTGCAACAGTTCCTCAGCCGGATGACCGTACCGGTTATTTTCTCCGCAGGAAATCACTGCCAGTTGCGGTCCGGCCTGCTCCAGGAATTCCGGGCCGGTGGAAGCGCCTGAGCCGTGATGGGCGGTCTTCAGCACCGTGCA
>DAOUFH010000143.1:0-15448 GCA_034429955.1 Dehalococcoidales bacterium | reverse complement strand
TATTTATCATTAAATAAAAGCTGCACATTTCCAGCAATATTGCGACGGTTTTATCGTTCCCGGCCTGCCGATGGTGCTTCCCGGCTCAATGATACCGGCCGAAAGGAGGATAGCACTTAGCGAACAAGTTATAGTCCTGGCGAGTTATTAGTGACAGAATATTTAAATTTAATTGGGAGGAATCATTGAAGCTCAACATCAGATTTAAATTAATCACTGGTTTTATGGTTGTAGTGGTTTTACTTCTGGCAATTTTTGCCACCGGTTATTACGCTTTGAATACCTCGACCGGAGATGCCGGACGGATTTATGACAATTCAGATGAGAACTATTTGTGGCAGCAATGGAAAGCCTTTGCTGAAAAACAGACTATCAGTTACCTGGCTTATATCGCCAGCCCCAGCCAGGAATTTCTGGATGATGCCGCATTGCAGATTCAGTCTGCGGCCGAGGTGCAGGCCTCCCTTAGAGAGATAGTGCCGGCTTCAAGACAGGAATTGCTTGACCAAATCGTAGCCGAATCTGCGCAGGTAGCTGAATGGGGTACGGCTACTATGACCTCCTTTGCACAAAGTGATATGGAAGCCTTTGCGGTTAATATCGCCAAATGGAAAGAAAATGACGGACAAATTATATCCGATATCGATGCGGCGATTGCCAGTTCCAAACTGGATACCGATAATGCTTTGAAAGATATGCAGGACTCTAAAAATCTTTCTCTTATCATCATGATAGCAATCTGCGCCGTTTCCCTGATAACAGCTGTATCCATCGCTCTGGCTCTTTCCGGTTCGATTTCACGGGCCACCAATAAAATCAAACAGGCTTTACAGAAGATGGCTGACGGTGACTTGACCCAGAGAGTGGATATCAAGTCCAGCGATGAAATAGGTGAGATGGCTCATTCTTATAATGATATGCAAACCCGTCTGAACGAATTGATTGCTCAGCTCAAGGAAAATGCTATCCAGTTGAGAGATGCCAGTGAGCAGCTTTCAACTGCTTCCCAGCAGACCAGTCAGGCGGTTCAGCAAGTCTCCTCCTCCAGCCAGCAGATGGCCAAAGGCGCCCAGGAGCAATCTACTAACGCTCAGGATACCGCCAAATCCATCAACCAGCTGTCTGAAGCTATTAACCAGTTGGCTAGAGGCGCCAACGAACAGTCCGCCGGAGTTCAGAAAGCGGTGGCTTCGATTACCGATGTCGCCAATACCATCTCCGAGGTTACCGTTAATGCCAACCAGGCCGCCGAAGGCGCCAAACAGGCTGCCGATTCAGCCAATACGGGAGCTGAACATTCCAGGTTAACCCTGTCCGGTATGGAGAATATTAAAAACTCAACTGCTGAAGTGGCCGGTAAAATCGAAGAACTGGGTACCCGTTCGGCCGAGATCGGCAAGATCGTGGCGGTTATCGATGATATTGCCGCCCAGACCAACCTGTTGGCTTTGAATGCAGCTATCGAAGCTGCCCGGGCCGGAGAACAGGGACGCGGTTTTGCTGTGGTTTCCGATGAGGTCAGAAAGCTGGCTGAACGCACCGCCAGTGCTACCAAGGAAATCGCCGATTTGATCGGCAGCGTACAGAATGGCGTCAAAGAAGCCACCCTGGTCATGGAGAGAGGTAACAAGGCGGTTACCGAAGGGTATGATCTGGCGGTCAAAGCCGGTCAATCCCTGGAAGAGATTCTCAAGACTGCCAATGATGTCAACACCCAGATTGACCAGATTTCTAGCAGGACCCGGCAGGTCAATGATTCCACCACTGAGCTGGTTAAAGTTATCGACAGTGTCGGCAGTATCACTGAAGAGAACCTGGCTGCTACCGAGCAGATGACTGAAAGCGCCAATCAGGTCAGCAAGTCTGTAGAGACGGTAGCCGGTATCGCTGAGGAAAACAGCGCTGCCACAGAGGAAGTCTCCGCCTCTTCAGAGGAAATGAGCGCCCAGGCCGAAGAAATCGTCGCTTCCTCTCAGACTCTGAAAGAGATGGCTGTCAATCTTGAGAAATACGTGACTATGTTTAAAATTTAGCCTTTCCCCCAGGACAGGCAGTGTTGCTGGAAAATGAATAAAGCATACCCCGGCTAAAGGCCGGGGTATGCTGGTTTTTAGCAGTGCTATATGTGTAACAGGGTAGTTGACAGCCTGCTCTCTGATTGCTAGAATTTTAGAACATAAGTTCTAAATATCTCGTAAAGGAGGTCGACTGTGGACAAATTGAAGACGCTGGTTTCCGCAGCGCGTTTTGACAGTTGCGGCTGCGGGCGAGATGTTTCGACCGTTAATGCTCCTTTCGGTATAATCTATAATGCCGCTTTGCCGGGTGGCGGCTGTATGCCGCTGCTCAAGGTGCTTTTGACGAATTTCTGTGTCAACGACTGCGCCTACTGCGTGAATCAGGTAGGCCGCGATATACCCCGCTGCGCATTCCAGTCCGAAGAGTTGGCCCGGCTGTTTATGCAGATGCAGAGCAAAAAGCTGGTACAGGGTTTATTTCTCAGCTCAGGCATTGGTGTGGATGTTTCCCGTACCATGGAAGCCATGATAAAGGTGGTCGAAATTCTGCGGCAGCGTTACCGCTTTCCGGGCTATATTCATCTCAAGATTCTGCCCGGCGCCCGTTTCGACTGTGTCGAGGCTGCCTGCCGGTTGGCCAGCCGTGTTTCCATCAATATAGAGGCGCCGACTGCCCGTCATCTGGCCCGGCTGAGTGGCAAGAAAAATCTACGGCTCGGTATTCTGGAACGGATGAGGTGGGTCAAGCAGATTATTGCCCAAAATGAGACGCTGGTGCCTTCCGGACAGACGACCCAGTTTGTCGTGGGGGCGGCCGGTGAAACTGATTCGGATATTTTACAGACTGCCGGGGAGCTGTACAAAGAGAATGGTCTAAAGAGGGTCTATTTCAGTGCTTTCCGTCCTGTCAGCCACTCGCTGCTGGAGGGAGTGGAACCTGCTCCGCCGTTACGGGAACACCGTCTTTACCAGGTAGACTGGCTGATACGGATTTACGGTTTCTCTCCGGACGATGTGGAACTGGCGCTGGATAGCAGCGGCAGTCTGGCGCTGGGCAAAGACCCCAAGCTGACTATTGCCAGGAAACAGCCCTGGCTATTCCCTTTGGACCTGAACCAGGCTGCTTATAAGGACCTGATCCGGGTGCCGGGTATAGGGCCGATATCAGCCCGCAGGATAGTGGATACCCGCCTTGAAAGCGCTATCTCTTCAGTGTTGCAGCTCAAGAAAATGGGAGTCTCCGTCAACCGGGCTCTGCCGTTTATCCGGTTCAAAGGCTTGCTTGAGAGTGATAGACAGCTGTCGTTTCTGTTGCGGATGGATAACGCATAGATTAAAAAAGCGGTGTCAGGTTAAGATAATTATAATAAAGTAAACCGGTTTGACTGCCTATAAAAGTAGAAAATATACTTATTAATAGTAGTGATTATAAGTAGTATAAATAAGGTATACAGGCTTTAAACAAGAGCCGGGTAAATTAGTTCTACCCGGTAGACAAGGGAGATCTGAGCCATGAAAACTTTAAAGCTGAATTTTACAGTTCCTGAAGACGTGGCTGAAGTGTTGAAAGCCCGTGTTAGCAAACGTAAACGCAGCGCTTTTGTAGCTGCTGCAGTCGCTGAAAAACTGCAAAAGCTTGAAGAGGAACAACTAAGGCAAAGCCTGATAGAAGGTTACCAGTCCAGACAAGCCGAGGATACCGGGATCAACCTGGAGTGGGAAGAATCTACCTTAGAGGAATAGACGTGATGAAGGATAATGATGAGAGGGCTATTCCATGTAGATCTTTTCCCCGTTACGGCGAGATTTACGAGGTCGGTCTGGGCCCGGTTATTGGGTCTGAAACAGGTAAACGTCGTCCGGCGCTAGTGGTCTCTAACGATATCAATAATGAATTTTCTCAGGCAGTTACGGTTCTTCCTATTACCAGTCAGCCTGTCAGTAAGTGCTATCCCTTCGAAGTTCTGGTTCTCAAGGGTATTGCCGGGCTTAATGCCGATTCGCGGATAAAGGCTAATCAGGTCAGGACTGTAGATAAGCGCCGTCTGGTCGGCTTGAGGGGTACGCTGCCGGCAGAATATCTTCCCCAGGTTGAGAAAGCCTTGAAAGCCCACCTCAATATGAAAATCTGATCGCCGACAGAGGTCTTAATATTCTGAAAGGCGGTTCTTAATTAACCCCCTCGAAAGTGGTTCTATAATCGTTCACATCGAGGGTATAAGTGGTGCCCTGCATGAAATCGCTGCCGAGATTAACATTTTTCTCGAAACTGGTATAAATCGCCGGACAGGATACCTCCAGGGGGCGCTTCACCGTCACTGTGATGGTAACGATATTACCTTGCCGTATGGTGGTGATATCATTAAAAGTGGTGCAGCCGTCCGACAGTCCGCCTTTGATGTAGACGCTGATCTGGGCCGGGTAGGATTCCAGTATGGAGACCTCTACTGCGTCAATGGGCGCCAGCTTGATTTCCACGTTGGTACGCTGATTGACCATATCCCATTGCCCGTCCATAACGGCCGTGGTGACTTTTCCGTCCTTGACGGTGATTTCGCAGCTATGAGGTGTAATTACTTCGGCCAGCATCTGGCCACTTCTATCCCCATAGCCGGCCTGGCGGCTATCGAACTGGAGATTAATTATCCAGATATTGCCGGCAGCGGTCGCACCGGTTATCTTGAGAGTATCCGCGATACCGTCGAACTGAAAAGTGGCCTCTTGCTTGACAAAGTCTTCGGCGATTCTCAGGCTTTCCTGCTCGGAATCGGAGGGAGAGCGTGAACAGCCGATAATTAGCAAAGCCGTAACCGCCAGTGCTGCCAATATCCCGCTTAATTTTAAGATTTTCATTTCAATACCCGCCTGCTTACATTCTAATCATAATAACGCTGTTGTGTGGGGAAAGTTATGAATGCAGCGTTTTTCATCTATTGGCAATGGACATTGATTAAAACAAGATATTTATTCTGATTTTCAAGCTGGTCATCCGGCCAGAGGAAATACTCGACTTAATTACAGCCGTAAACTGCTCGTAGGCAGGATAAATCCCGGCCTATTTCTTTTTATACTGGAAAAAATGAGGCTAAAGAGTCCGCCGGGAACGGTTTTTATCCAGTAGATGATATCATTGACCCGGGATATTCTGAACTGAAGATAGTGCCGGACTGTTAAAAAGAAATCAGGAGGAGAAAATTATGCAAGACAGGGTGTTACTGGCTTATGCTACGAAATACGGGTCTACCCGTGAAGTGGCCGAAAGGATCGGCCGTATATTCAGAGAAGCGGGTGTGCCAGTCGAAATCAAAGATGTCAAAACCATCAAAAATCTCACCGGTTATTCGGCCGTTATACTGGGAACTGCCGTATTCATGCATAAAGTCATGCCGTCCGCTATCCGGTTTATTGAGAAAAACCGTAAAACCTTACAGGCTTTGCCCGTGGCCTATTTCACTTTGGGTGTGACTATGAAAACCGATAATCCGGCCAACCGGGCCTCGGCAGAGAAATATCTGGAAAAGCTGACCGACCTCAAAAGACCTGTCAGTACCGGGCTGTTCGCCGGCAAGCTGGATTATCAGAAAATCGGGCCGTTTTTCCGCTGGTCGTTTCAGAAAGACAGTACCGGTCTATTGAGTGAAGGGGATTTCCGCGACTGGAACGCAATAGACAGCTGGGCCAGAAATGTTATACCTGAGCTGACCGGTACACCGGACCCGGCCTGAAATCAGCCCGGCATAAAAGTAGCATCTATATAATCAGTGAGCTCTACTCAATCTGACCGGCAGGAATAGTAAAGGTAAAGATAGTGCCCTGCCCCGGCCGGCTTTCCGCCCGGATTGTGCCTTTATGCAGTTCCACAAACCGGAAGCGTAATATGGCGATGCTGTAGATTATGCACCTATTATGACGAGCAGGACAGGGCGGTTTTTGAGGGCCTCTCTCCGCACGGGCTGTCCGTCTTCGGACTGGCGGGTTCAAAGCCGGGTATGCCTACTCAGCAGCCGACGCTGACGACTTCTCCAACCGTGAGCGTAACAGGTAGCAACCCCACCCCAACAACCAGCAATGAGCCTGTGACAACCTACTGCAGCCGGTGGTGGGTAATCGGCCTGGTGATATTGCTGGCTGTTATGATCGGGACAATAGTGCTCTTGATAAATAGGGGAGGCAAACGAGGCGGCAGCAGGTCCGCTTAATATGAGATCAAGACACGGTATGGTTTTAAGAACGGAAGTACCTGCTGCAGTGAGACGGAGCTTAAAGGATTACCGTTAAATAAGAAATGCGTAACCCGGTTATCGTAACGTAACCCCTGGTTTTGCAGCAGAGGTGAAAGGTCTGCAATCTGATTGTTCTTGAGGTTGACATAATATAAGGCAGGCCTGAGCAGAGTGGTCGCCCGGCCGGTTTCATCTTTACCGGGAGATGCACTGAAGCTGCCCAGCGCTGTGATATCCTGAATCCGGTTATCAGCGAGATTAAGTTCCTGTACCGACGGCAATCCGGCCAGGGAACTGATGTCTTCAATACAATTATTATCCAGATATATTTTTGTCAAAGCCGTCAGTCCGGTCAGGGCAGTAATATCGTGGACTTGATTATTAGAGCAACTGAACTCTCTTAGGCCGGTGCAGCCGGCGATTGCAGAGATATCACGGATGTTATTGTCACTAAGATAGAGATTTTCCAGTTTAGACATTCCGGTCAGGGCAGAGATATCGCTGATGTCATTTTCCGCCAGGGTGAGATTGGTTAGCGAGTTCAAATCCTGTAAGGGAGAAATATCCGTAATCCCGCTTTTTATAATGGACAGGGTCTCCAGATTGGATAGGCCGCTTAAGGGAGGCAGGCGGACCGGGTTATTATAAATTGCCAGGCATTTTAAATTACTCAGGCCGGCTACAGGAGTCAGGTCGGTGGCCGGACTGGACCACAGACTGAGAAATTGCAGATGCTGCAAAGAGCTTAAGGGTGTCAGGTCCGCCACCGGGCAGTCGATTATAAAAAGGACTTCCAGAGCAGTGCATTTTTCCAGCCCGGAGAGATCGGATACCCCTTGTAAGCCGAGCGTATTATGCTTGATCAGTCCTAAATCATCGGCATAAATGTCACCGGCTGGCTTGCCGATCGCCTCTCTGACCGTCTGCTCCAGGACAGGGTCGGGGAAGGTCACCTTGTCATATACCGCCGCGGCTACCAGCCTGCCGGAGCCCCAGCCGATACCGGCGGACAGCATCGCTACGGTGGTCAATAACAAACAGACCAGCACTATACTGAAGGGCCTTAAAGGCTTTTCTATCAGCCTGCTCATACAGGCAATATAGCATGTCAACCGCCGCCTGGCATGGGTGCCGGCATACCTTTCAGGCCGATAAAGACACCCAGATTCCTGCCACTGCTTCCTCCAGAAATAAGCCTGACTCTTATCCACCAATCTTTTAGGTACCCAAAATGCCTTCTCGTCTATAACCTCAAATTCCACCATATCGACCTCTTCAATACCCAGGCTACGTACTGAGGCCGGAAGCGGAATTTGTCCAGGTCTTATTACTTTGCAGTAGAATTATTGACCTATTTTCAGTCTCGGGGGCCGGCCATAATATTTTATTAATATTTTAAATATATTATTAACATAAGCATTGTAATCAAGCCTTCTTGAGCAATACTGAAGAATATGGACTGGGTTATATGAAAAGGGGAAAGGGGATAATGAATAAACTTACGCGATGGAAAAAGGCTATATATTTAACCTCTATTGTAGGAATAGTCGGTCTATCAACCTTCGGAATATATAAAACTGTTAGCACCTATAACGGTTTTAATCAAAATCAAACAGTCCCTTATGCTTTAACTGCGAGCTCAGCTTCTGATAAAAACGGGCTAATTCCAAATAGCAGTTGCTGTCTTTATGGCTGTGCTGGGTGCTCCGGTTGCGTTAACCAGCAGTATCAGCAAAGCAACGAAATTCTTCTCAGTTCCACTACCGAGCTCGAACAAATATATTAATTTGTTGATAACTTTAATTTAGTTATAAAGAAATATAGGATCGAGTTCTAAAGTGAAGAGAAAAATAATTATCGCGGTTCTCTCTCTGCTGCTCATGATCGGTTTAGTCGGTACTTTCTGGGGTACATCTATCGCCGAAGCTGCTTCAGGATTATGGAATTCCTGCCCGCGCGGAGAAGTGAATGACGCTTATCCAGGTGATTGCCATGATTACATCGATACGAATAACGACGGCATTTGTGATCGCAGCCAGTCAAATCCCCAGTTAAGCTCAACTGCGGAGGATTCTTCCAGTAGCCTCACGGTAGATTCTTCAACTGTGGCTGCAAATAATGGAGATAGTGCCTCTACCGCAGAGGCCGCTACAGACGGCGCTGGTATAAATAGTTATTCTTACAATTTTATACTTATATGTTTGGTATGTATTGTTTTATATTGTATAACCTGGATACTATCTGCCAAGAAAATCATGAAGCAAACGGTTCATCGTAAAATATGGAATGTAGTCTTACTGATTTCCTTGATCGGTTCGGCTTTATTGGGATTAATCCGGATACTTATCATTGATTTCAATATAAATATCTCATTACCTTTTAACACTCTATTCTGGCACGTCGAAGTCAGTATCGTACTCGGTATTGTGGCTTTATTTCACATCTTTTGGCACTGGCGATACTTTACAACAATGCTACGAACGGCAAAAAATCATGATGCATTAGAATAGTGATCTTCCCTGTCACTGGGATAATAGTGGTGTTGCTATTAAGCAGTTTGCAGCGCCAGGGTAAGGTATCGTCATTAAAGAAGCGGGGTCGATGGGAATCGAATCAAGGGTAGCGTATCATTTGAATTCCCTGTATAGGGAATTTCTAGCTGATTGCGGTAATATAATAACCTAACTAATGGGGTAGCCCGCATTGGAAGGATTCCGGATTTTGCTTCGGTAAAAAAGAGCTTACAAGAGCTTATAACATCGTCTTGATGGCTAGACTAATTCAGCGCGATTCATTTTTCCGAAGGAATAACATGACCGCTCCCAGTAATATCATGATCACTCCGAAAAAGCCTTCAGCAATCATTAGCTGTGTTCGGCCTGTACCGGATAGCGTGTCAGTAAAAAACAAAAGCAAAATGCCTATGGTCAAGACGGTTATTAAAAATATTATGAAAGAAACGGAGACCGCAGCAACTGTGCGTCTGTTACGCCTTACTATACTGTCTTGATCGCTAAACGCTTCCGGCCGTTCACCTTCGTATTCCATACGCCAGAAATGAGCGCTCGCCATGCGGCCAAGGTATTCCCAACCGAATTGTTCATACGTTGGTATATATTCTTTACGTGGCGAGACCTGGGGGTCGTAAACAAAACGATATTGTTTCGGTGTGCCCCTTCTAAAGGTCATCACTATCGAACTCCACTGTCTGAAACGATTAACGTGCCACCCCTCAGCCGCCATCCGTTCCAGCCAATTTTCATAATCAGACGGCAATAAGTAGCGAAATGCCGAGAATAAAACAATCTTTCTATCACTCATAGTTACTCCTTTAGGTTGTTATAAAGCTCGGTGATTCGTGCGAACTCTTCATGCAGTATCTCAAAGCCCAGTGGTGTGATGGCGTATATTTTCCGTCTTGCTTCTTCCCGGGCGCTCTCTATCAGCCCATCGCTTTCGAGCTTTCCAAGGCTCGAATATACTGTCCCTGCGCCGAGAGTGATGCGTCCTTTGGTTAACTCTTTTACATGCTGCATAATGGCATAGCCATGGCGTTCCTGCTTCAACGATAAAAGAATATAAAACATAGTTTCACTCATGGGAATGTATCTTTTCCGGGCTTTCTTCAGACTATTATCCTTATCCATTTTCGCCTCTTAATATATCACATTGTATTATATCACGATATGATATAGATATCAAGTCCATGTCATTACCTATGAGAGGGCTAGAAAATAGTTTGGCGGCGTAGTGTGGTAGTTATATTGATAATTTAGGTGAGGTTCTTTGAGCTAAATGGAACTTAGGAGACTCGAATCATTCGTAGCTAGGTAAATTTACCTGTACTCTGATGAATAAGAGAATTTTTTATATGAAGGGTAATTTAATTACCATTGGTAGCCTGCATTGGAAGGATTCCAGATTTTCTTGGAGAAAAAAGAGCTAATATCAAGCTTGCAGCAGCTGCTGACATCATCTCTATGATATAGAACAAACATGCTGTTGGTTTGAATCCCCTCTGGCTGGACACGAATGCGGAACCAGTATCTTGTAAAACATGGTATTCTCCTTTAGTTTCTGATAATATCCTTGTAATACATGATGGTTATCGGTTCATTGCGCTGGAGCTTCCGGTGCTTCCCTGAATTCCCGTACTTTTTTCCGTTTAATGAAGCAAGATAATACCAGCCCAACGGCAACGATGACCAGCGCCACAGTAAAAGCCGTATCAACTCCGGAAACGATTGCTTCGTGTTGCTGTAAAGTGCTTGGATTTTCGATTTCTTCAAGGTGGCTGGATTGTACGACTCCCATCAAACCGATAAACAAAGAAGAACCGAATGCCGCCGCAATCTGCTGCAACGTATTGATAACCGCAATACCGTGGGCATAATACTCCTTTGGCAGTTGATTTAAAGAATTGGTTTGCGCGGGCGTGAAAACCAGAACAATACCCAGCGTCATGCACATTTGAAAACCGATAATCATTAAAAGAGTGCTTGAAGTAGAAATACGAGCCAGAAAGAACATGGCGACGGTGATGACGGCAAACCCGGGAATTACCAGCAACCTGGGGCCGATTTTATCATAAAGGCGACCGACAATCACCGCGCCTATTCCGTTGAGAATACCACTGGGCAATAACGCCAATCCGGCGACAAAAGGTGTCATCCCTAAGCCGCTCTGTATATATGTTGGCAAAATGATATTCGTTGAAAACAATATTGTAGATATAATGAATATCAATACAACTCCCAGAGCGAACAGGGGGTATCTGAATGTCCTGATTTCCAGCATCGGTTGTTTCAGAGCAAGCTGACGCTTTATAAAAAGACCCAGCCCGATGATTCCGCACAGCAAAGAAACCAATACCGTGACGTTAAAGAAGCTTTCGTTTTCTATCGAACAAATTCCGAAAATTATGCCGCCGAAACCAATGGTAGATAGTAAAACCGACAGGGCGTCGATTTTCGGCTTTGTCAATACCCCGACATTCTTTAAACTGGTCGTGCCGAAGACTATGGCGAGAAGCGCAAAAGGAACTATCAGAAAAAACAACCAGTGCCAGTCCAGATGCTGCAAAATGAGCCCGGAAAGCGTCGGCCCGAGACCGGGGGCGACCACGATAACCATCATACTCATACCCATAGCGGCACCTCGCCTGGCGGGAGGATATATTTCCATAATGGTATTCATCATGATCGGCAGCAACATACCGGTTCCGGCGCCCTGCATCATGCGGAAAATCAGCAACATCGGGAAGCTCTGTGATAATCCGCAGCATATCGTCCCGATGGTAAATAAAATCATGGCAGTAAGATATAGCGTTTTGGTCGAAAACGTCTTTAAAAGAAAGGCTACCACCGGAACCAGAATACCGACAACCAGCATGTAAGCGGTCGCCAGCCATTGAACGGTATTCAGGGAAACGTTCAGCGTTGCCATCAATTGAGGAAAAGCGACATGTAAAAGCGTTTCGTTCAATAAGGCGATAAATCCGCCGATTATCAGCGGAAGCATAATTAGTGAGCGTTGTTTGTTGGTAAGACTAAATTCTGTCTCCATATTCTCTCGTTGGGATATGCCTTTCAATATTTGATCTCCCGGTAGACTTTCTTCATCGCCTCATAGACTTGTTGAATTGTGTCTACCATTGTTGTACAATCGGCTTCACTGATTTTCAGGAATTCCTTCTCCAGACCATTATTGACACTGAGGACGTATTTCTGTATGTATTGCTCGCCTGCCTCGGTCGCCCGCACCAGGACGACCCGCTTGTCCGAAGACGAAGCGAACTTTTCCATGATATTTAGTTCCACCAACTCACTAATGTAGCTAGTCGTATTGGGGAGTAAAAACCCCAATGCCTCGTTGATATCAGAAATACGTGAACTGCCGGTATCATCACGAATCCGGGAAAATGCATTCAAAATCCGAAAATGGACCGGTCTAAGGTTCGGAGGTAGTGGCGGCAACAACGCAAGCGCTTCCTTGGCACACTCAAGCGCACCCAGGATGTTGAAGACCAGTTTCATATTGTGAATGCTCAATTCAGCACCTCCATTTAATTATAATGAATAATTATATGGTATAATCATATGGCGGCGCAAATGATGATACTAATAACAAACAGACGTTATGATTTGCTGCCGGGCTTATTGAATATTTGTTGACTCTCACGTAACGGAAGACACTATACTATGAATTACATAGGATATCGGAAAGTGTATGTATTTACGCATAGGAGACTTTTCCCGGCTTTGCCGGGTGACCGTCAGGGCGCTCAGATACTACGATGAGATCGGTCTGCTTAAACCGGTTAAAGTGGACCAGCTCAGCGGATACCGCTATTACTCAATCGAACAATTACCCAAGCTGAACCGAATCGTCGTGCTGAAAAGCATCGGTCTGTCCCTTGATGATATCGATAGTTTGCTGCACAATAACATGCCGATGGAGCATATCAGGCGGCTATTACAGGTAAAGCAAAAGGAAATTCAGGACCGCTTGCAGGAAGATAACGAGAAGTTACAGCAGGTGAAAATCTGGCTGGATAAAGTATGTAATGAAGGTACTATGCCCACGGTAGATGTGCAGAAAAAGGAAGTGCCGGAACTCACGGTCATTTGTAAACGCGAACTCGGGACCTACGCCAAGACGCCGGACATTCTAAAAGAAGAATTGCTCCGGCAAATCATGAGACCAGAAAACAAGAAAAACGTGGCGATTGTCGGCCCGATAATGATGCTGTCCTACGATGAGGAGTACAAAGAGATAGACGCCGATATCGAGATGGCTTTTCCGAATACCGGTGAGATATCGATAGACGACCCTTCCGTTCACATCAAGACGCTCCCGAAGTGCCGGATCTTTTCAGCTATACACAAAGGTCCCTACCACACGATGGACGCCACCTACGCCCAGTTATTCGGCTACATCGAAGGACAAAATATCAGGGTCATGACGCCCATCCGCGAGTTGTACTTCAACGATTCGGAAAAAGTGTCCGAGAACGAATTACTGACCGAAGTACAATGCCCTTTCGAGTCGTGACAGCGAGTTCTTGCGGGCTCGCTCGCCACTGTCGCTGACGGAGTCAATGAAAAACGCCGTCTGCTGCTTCAATAACTAATAAAGGATAACACGTGCAGAAACACACCGAACGTTTAGGAACGGCTCCCATCGGTCGGCTGCTCTTGAGCATGAGCATTCCCGGCATTGCCGCGGCGGTAACGATGAGCCTTTACAATATCGTGGATACCTTCTGGCTGGCCAAGCTCGGATACGGCACAATTGCCGCCTTAACCATCATCTTACCTTACCAGATATTGTTTTTTACCGTTGGTAATGGTACTGGTATCGGCTTGGCCGCGCTGGTTTCACGGCAGTTCGGGGAACAAAATCCCCAGGCTACTAACCGCGCCGCCGGGCAAATATACTTCCTGAGCGTGCTGTGGGGACTCTTTTTTGTCGCGGTGCCGTACTTTTTAACGGACAGCCTGTTGCTCCTGATGGGCGCCACCCCGGATATTATGGATTATGCTCGGCAGTACCTCATCATCGTGTCGTACGGGGCGCCGTTTATCATCTTTGTCCAGGTTGCTACCAGTCTGATGCGCGGTTCTGGTGATGCCGTAAAGCCGATGATCATCACGGTATCCGCCTGCGTGGTCAATATTATTCTGGATCCTTTGCTGATTTTCGGTATCGGGTCATTTCCGGAGATGGGCATCAGCGGGGCCGCCTGGGCAACCACCATTGCCGAGGGCTGCGGGGCTTTGATGTGCCTTTATTGTTTAGTATTCCGGAAAACGTCGTTCCGTATCAAGGCCAGCTACTTGATACCGGACCTGCGAATCCTTTGGGATATCTACCGTATCGGCGCTTCCGCCATGATACTGCAAATAACGGAAAGTCTGGCTTTCATCTTTTTCAATAGAGTAGTTTCTGGGTATGGTTCAATTTACCTGGGTGCCCTCGGTTTAGCCCAGCGGCTGCTGGACCTCGCCTTTATGCCGATAATTGGTCTTTCTAACGGGTTATTGCCCATCGTAGGTTATAATTTCGGCAGTCAGGATTTTAAAAGGATGTGGCGCTCCGTAAAGTTAGCAGTAACAGGCATCGTGGTACTATTGCTGGTTATCACGGTCGGGATAGAGCTCTTCACGCCGCAGATTATCCGTATATTCAGTAATGAGGCAGAACTGCTGACCGCCACCACCCCGGTTATGCGTATCATGCTCTCTTCATTATGTCTGGTAGGCCCGACCATGCTGTTTATCACCGCTTTCCAGGGCATGTCTCAAGGTGTACTGTCCCTGGTACTTTCTCTGGTACGCCAGTTTGTCTTCTTCATTCCCCTTTTGTACCTGTTCTCTTATCTCTTTGGTATTACCGGAGTTTGGTCATCGATGCCCGTAGCTGATGTTTTAGGTTTCGTGGTGGCGTCTTTCTTCATCATCCGCGCATACAAAAAGTATCGGCGTCAACGCCGGACGAATACAGCGGATGCGGAATCTCTACACACTCTCCGACGGCTATGATTAACCGATTACCGTTGTTTTGATGGCTCTCTCCCGCAGTCCCGCCGCTATGAATATAATTGAAATGTGGTAAACGCCTTACGATGCGAATAAAGTGTATATGGAGGTAGCTGCGATGGATATGCAATTCAAGGATGAATTTATCCGGATCTGGCGAAAGTATTTCAATAATGCCGAACTGCCAATCACCTTCTACTATACCGATGATGAAGGGCACGCCGAACTCGTGAAACCCGGCACGCAGGCGAACTGTCTCATGGCACCCCTTCGTAAAGTGAGACGTGGCGCTTCGTTTACTTTTGCTGCGGAATCAGTAGGGTGCGGCGGTGGCAGGGAATTCCTTGGTTTTGCCGACCCGGGCGAGCCTTTCCTCGGCGGAGACTCCGGATATCTTCTAGCTTACGCACGCCATGTGTCCCATTTTCCCTTGACTTGGCCTGAAAACAGGTGACATCAGGCCAATTACGCAGGGGTTGTACGCCCGATGTGGTTTGAATTTATTACGACAGCTGGGCGGGGTTGTTGGAAAGGCCCCAGATAGACACCATAAGCAATAAACCGAGCAGGTATAATTCCGCTGCTTTTATTTTTCATCCACTGTTGTGCGACATAATTCGTGGAAGAGGCTCCGCATTGGTAGCCTCAACCCCGAGTGTTGGCTGAG
>DAOUFH010000142.1:0-13336 GCA_034429955.1 Dehalococcoidales bacterium | reverse complement strand
TCTTCGATAAAAGGTCCGGCTGCCAAAGTCACTGTCAGAGGAGCCCCGGCCCGCAAGCTGGCCGGAATTGAGATCAAGAAAAGCGACCGCACCGCTCTGCCGATGAGTGAACTGAACCGGGTGCTGGGCGGCGGGCTGGTGGCCGGGTCGATCTCTTTGATAAGCGGCGAACCGGGCATCGGCAAGTCCACTCTCCTGCTGCAAATGGCCGAAATGATAGCCAATCTGAGGGGTAATGCGGTCTACGTCTCCGCAGAAGAAACTGAAAATCAAATCAAGATGCGGGCTCAGCGTCTGGGTATAGGCGGGGAAAACCTCTATTTGATATCGGAAACAGACCTGGAAGTGATTATCTCCGAGATGGAGAATCTGAATCCGGGTTTTGTAGTGATAGATTCCATCCAGACAGTGGGCTTGCAGGAGGTCGGTGCAGCTCCCGGCAATATCACCCAGGTGCGTGAATGCACTCTGCGGCTGATGCAATGGGCCAAGGATAAAGAGGTGCCGGTCTTCATCGTGGGACATGTCACCAAGAGCGGTGATATCGCCGGCCCGCGGGCCCTGGAACACATCGTAGATGTGGTGCTGTATTTCGAAGGGGCTCCTTTCAGTTCCTACCGCCTGCTGCGCTGCGCCAAGAATCGTTTCGGTTCCACCAACGAAGTCGGCGTCTTCGAAATGGGTGAAAAAGGGCTGGCGCAGGTGGAGAATCCCTCGCTGGCCTTTATGGTCGAACACGAGGAGAATATCGGCTCGGCCATCGTGCCTATCCTGGAGGGCAACCGGCCTTTACTGGTAGAAGTGCAGTCGCTGGCGACTACCACGTTTTACGGTATGCCCCGGCGGGTGGCCAACGGCGTTGATTTCAACCGGTTGCTGTTGATAATAGCCGTCCTGACCAAGCGGGCCGGTCTGAAACTGGGGAACCAGGATATCCTGGTCAACGCCGCCGGAGGCTTGAAAATCGAGGAACCGGGTGCTGATTTGTCCATTGCCCTGTCCATAGTCAGCTCGTTTTATGATTCACCCGTGAAAAACGGACTGGTGGCGGTGGGAGAAATAGGCCTCAGCGGAGAACTGCGCTCGGTGGCCCATCTGGAAAGACGCGTTCAGGAATCCGCCCGGCTGGGGTTCAAATATTGCCTGCTGCCGCGCAGCGGTCTGAAGTCCATCTCCAAAAGCGGCATTGAGCTGCTGCCTTGCAGCACGGTTAAAGAGGCTGTTTTTAAAGGTCTGATCCGCCAGCCCCGCCGCGCCAAAGAAAGCGGGGATAAGGACCAGGAACCTTTATTTGAGGACTAATCAATCAGATCAACTGGCTATTGCCGGTTGTTAACCAGCGCGTAACAGTCCACTTCACGGACCGGCCTGAACCCCAGTCTCTCAGCCAGGCGGTAAGAGGCCAGGTTCTGTTTCCGGCAGGCCCAGACCGGTTCCAGGCCGTTTTCCAGGCAATAATCGCAAAACGCCCGGGCCGCCAGTTCGGCGTAACGTCGGCCGCGATAATCCGGATCGGTCTCGATCCCTATCTCAAACTGTTTCTCGACCACGAACGCAGTGGCGCAGGTGCTTAATACAGTATCTCCCCGCATCAGGCAAAAGCCGACCCCGCCGGCTGAAAAATCTGCATAAGAGTTCCAGAAATTACGTGCGATAATGCTGCCCGGCATATTCTCATATAAAGTGCGGTCTATCCGGCGTATGACGGTGTCCCCCGGAATTTTGGGTCCGGCAGAAGACTGATAGGCCCGGCGGTCAAACGCGAAATTTACCCTGGCGCATTTGACCACATTTTGACGGTTCAGGTCTTTAAATTTATTGTCGGCTTCAATTTGGTTCGCGCCCTGCGGATAGGTCTTCAGGCGGCTTCCCAGCAGGGGTTCCAGGCGCAGCAGCCATTCCTGAGGAAAGACCTGCAGCCACAGAGTACTCCGGTATACGCTGTTGAGCATAAAATCAGCCAGAGCCTGATTGAAAACCGGATTATCGCACTTGCCGCATAGCAGCAATATGCCATAAGGGTGAAAGATCAGGCAGGTTTGCGGGTTCGCCTGCCCGTCGGTGTAAACCGTGCCGCTGACTTTATGTACCAGGACCGCCTGAGCGAAAAGGGTATTGAATGGTACTGCTTTTACCAGGTTATGCACCAGGTGATATTCTTCAGGATTCAATATATACACAAGAAAATAATCCTCAAAACGCAATATTCAATGATATCGCTTTGTATCGTACGTGTTTGGAAGGCCGCTGTCAATCGGGCCGGGTATTATTGGCTCTGGCTGTGTCCTGATTTTTGATTTATACTGTATTCAATGAAAATAAAAAAAGCAGCCCGCTCCAAAGTAGGGGCGATTGTCGTGGCGGCCGGTTCCTCCAGCCGCATGCAGGGAGCGGATAAAATTACACTGCCGCTGGCCGGAATGGCTGTTCTGGGCTGGTCAGTTCAGGTATTACAGGATAGTCCGCTGGTTGACCGTATTGTACTGGTTAATTCGCAGAGCAATATAGAACAGGTTGAATGTCTGGCTGCTGACCGCAAATGGCATAAAGTTGAGAAGATTTGTTTGGGTGGCGAACGCCGTCAGGACTCCGTAGCTGCCGGATTGAAAACTTTGAGTGATTGTGAATGGGTGATTATTCACGATGGAGCCCGGCCTTTTTTAAGCGAAAAATTGATTAAGGATGGACTTGAAGCTGCCGCACAATATGGAGCGGCTGTGGCGGCTGTACCGGTCACAGATACTATCAAAATTACTGATAGTAATGGTGTTGTCAGCGCTACTCCGCCCAGAGAGCAGTTATGGGCGGTTCAAACTCCGCAGATATTTAAAATGTCTTTGCTGTTGGAGGCCTATCAAAAGTCTTGCGGAGATGTTACTGATGATGCCATGCTGCTGGAGCAGTGCGGTTATAAAGTTAAAATCTACCGGGGTTCTTACGATAATATCAAGATCACCACTCCCCGTGACCTTGAGCTGGCGGAATTGCTGGCCGGGAAGTATTTGCATAAATGAGCTGTGGATTCAGAATCGGACAGGGTTATGATATTCACAGGCTGGTCTCAGACCGTCCCTTGATTATCTGTGGATTGCACATTCCTTTTGACAAAGGACTGGACGGCTGGAGCGATGCCGATGTAGCTGTGCATGCTGTCATGGATGCTTTATTGGGTGCCGCTGGACTGGGTGATATAGGAGCTCATTTCCCACCCGGTGATGAGCGTTTTCATGGAGCAGACAGTATGAGACTGTTAGCTGAAGTTAATAAGCTGTTAACCGAGGCAGGCTGGCAGGTCGGCAATATCGATTGCACTGTTCTGGCTGAAGCCCCCAAATTGAAGGGTTATCTGGCCCAGATGGCGGCCAATATCGCGGCTGCGCTGGGTGCGGATGCGGCGCAGGTCAATATCAAAGCCGGCACCAACGAAAAGCTGGGCTATATCGGGCGGGGCGAGGGCATCGCCGCCCAGGCAGTGGCACTGATAGAGAAGACGGGTTGAGCAAGCTCTTGCGGACCGGCATTTCAAATATCACAGGTCGATATTGTATAATAAATTTTATGGACATCTTAAGTAATATCTTCCGACCGGGCTTAAACTGCTCCTGTATTCTGCCCCGCACTATCCGGGGCACGCAGGTTCATGTTTAAAACCAGGAGGATATTTTCGTGTCTGTCTTCTCTCGAATCCATAACGATATAAAAACTATCTATCATAACGATCCCGCCGCTCATAATATTTTTGAAATATTATTCGCTTATCCGGGGTTTCATGCCCGCCAGTTCCACCGTCTGGCCCATCAGTTGTACAAATGGAAAATCCCCTTTTTCCCGCGCTGGATATCGCACATCAGCCGTTTTTTGACCGGGATCGAGATCCATCCCGGCGCCAAACTGGGTGAGGGCGTGTTCATCGACCACGGCATGGGGGTGGTTATCGGTGAGACTGCCGAGGTGGGCGATTATGTTACCATCTATCAGGGTGTGACCCTGGGCGGCACCAGTCTGCAGAAGGTCAAAAGGCATCCCACCCTGGGTAATCATGTCATCGTAGGCGTGGGCGCCAAGGTCATCGGCAACATCCTGATAGGCGATAATACCCGTATCGGGGCCGGTTCGGTAGTGATTAAGGCCGCGCCGCCCAATGCCACCGTGGTTGGCAATCCCGGCCGGGTGGTTTCGGTACGCGACCCCGAAACGGATACCGTCATGCATCTGCCCGACCCGGTGGGTGAGAAACTGGAATCCCTGGAGAAACGTGTTAAAGAACTGGAAAGCCGGCTGGCTGAAAGGGAAGGAAAGCAAAAATGAAGATCTTTAATACCATGAGCGGACAGAAAGAAGAGTTCGTGCCCATCGGCGACCAAGTCAAAATGTATGTCTGCGGGGTTACTCCTTACGATAACAGCCACTTCGGCCATGCCATGAGCTATGTCTTTTTCGATGTTATCCGCCGCTACATCAAATACCGCGGTTATCAACTGAAATATGTGCAGAATGTGACCGATATCGAAGACAAGATTATCCTGCGGGCCAACCAGCGCGGCATCAGTACTACCGAACTGGCTAAAAAGTATGCCGATTCCTATTTTGAGGATATGGCGGCTTTGAACGTTCTGCGGCCGGATATCACCCCGCTGGCCACCGAGGAAGTGCCCAAAATCATAGAGGTTATCAGCGGTCTGGTCGAGAAAGGCTATGCCTATCAGACGCCGGACGGCAGCGTCTATTTCCGGGTAACCCGGGATGACGATTACGGTCAGCTTTCCCACCGTACCCTGGATATGATGCTGGCCGGAGCGCGCATCGAAGTGGGTGAACAGAAGGAAAATCCTATGGATTTCGCCCTCTGGAAAGCCGCCAAACCGGGAGAGCCGTCCTGGGAGAGCCCCTGGGGCAAAGGCCGTCCGGGCTGGCATATCGAATGCACCGCCATGTCTATGAAATATCTGGGCGAGCAAATCGATATTCATGCCGGAGGCATGGACCTGGTCTTCCCGCACCATGAAAATGAGATCGCCCAGTCCGAAAGTTTCACCGGTAAAAAGCCTTTCGTGAAATACTGGCTGCACAACGGCTTCCTGCAAATCGGGGCTGAAAAAATGAGCAAATCGCTGGGTAATTTTCTGACCATCAAGGAAGTCCTGTCCAAACATAGTCCGGATGCTATCCGCATCTTCATTTTAAGTTCGCACTATCGCAGCCCGTTGTCTTTCACCTGGGAAGGTCTGGACGGCGCGGAGAAGGGTGCCGAAAGACTGTCCAGGGCTGCTAACCGGGAAAGTCCGGCCGGAGCCGGCCAGAGTTTTGACGGCGGTAAATATAAAGAGCTGTTTATCGAAGCTATGGACGATGATTTCAACTCGGCCAGGGCCATGGGCATACTGTTCGACCTGGCCCGCGATATCAATCAGGCCGCCGACTCCGGACAGGATATCCAGGCCGGAACCGGACTGTTGAAAGAACTGGCCGGCGATGTGCTGGGTTTGAGATTGAATAAGTTATCTCAGGAAACCGATTCAGCTGTCGACCGTGAAGAGGTAGAAAAGCTGGTGCAGGCTCGCGCGGATGCTAAAAAAGCCAAAGACTTCAAAAAAGCGGACGAGATACGCAGTCAGTTGAGCGAGATGGGCATTTTGCTGGAGGACGGCCCCAAAGGGACAACCTGGCGTCAGAAGAAATAAAACCAAAGATGGAATTTCGTTTGTTGGGAACTCTTTATTGTTTTAATTCAAGGTATAACATAACTTATCAGGTATATAGCTATTTACTTAAACCATGCTTGAAAAATATCTTTCTGTATATAAATCCTGCGGTGCGGCTAGCGTGCCTGCCAATTGTAGGTAAACATTTGGTAGAGTTATGCCCATCATTTTCAGCACTTCGTTCCTACTAAGACATAAATAAAGACATCCCTTTTGGATATAGAGTTAGGCATTAAGAAAAATATCGATATACCTGAAGATTCCATTTATCACACCTCCGATCCAAAGAATAATCCCCATTAAGGCTATGAAAAGATCGTACTTATGAACTTTTCGTAACAAAGGTCCTATGCCGATTCCTAATAAAATCAGAGCAAAGGCGAAATAGAAATCCTCCCGCATCACGGCCAAAAAAGACTTCCAGAAGAGCTCACTTAAAGCAAGTAAAAATAAAGGAACGAAGCCTATACTGGAGGCTAACAGTGCATTCGGTACCTTATAGCTATACCACCCTACTATTATAGGAGGCAACAAAACACGCAACGGATAATACACGAGAATAATAATTCGAATAGTACCGGGGCTTGATGAAAGTCTTACGATAAAATCGAATGTATACGGGATGAAGAATATTAATAACAATGAAATGAAGGCAATCAGCGACTGTCGAGGGTACCGGCGTAAGAGGTCAACACCCTGAGTGCAGGTTCTCAAGGTGTTGACCTTAATACTTGATATAAATGAGCTCACCTTCATAATTTAAACTTTAATACAGAAGTTCGATAACAACAGCATAACCATCATGATATTGGCCGTGGTACGTGCCTTCATTTAAGTAGTTTGAATAAGTGACATTACCTGTAAAAGATTGACCTTGGAAGGCGGTTTTCACGGCGTCTTCACCATCTTCCCAGCTATCTAAGACATGTGTCAAATCCCATGTGCTCCAGTGTTCTTTTTCGGCATTGCCTACTGCCCAGTCTCCAAAACTGTGTGGGTCAGTATAATTGCTCTCGAAAATTCTGACATGTACGCGTGAACCAAAAAAGTCACCATTGGGATCCTGCCTTTGTGCATCCTGGTCTTTCCAATAATCTGTGCCGCCATTGATACTGTCTTCAAAATATACTTCTAAAGTATTTCCTATAGCACCAGGCCACCCCAAGCTTGCAAACTTGCTGGCAATGTTATTACCCGCTCCATGCTAAATAATATTAATAGGATTTTGAGGACCGTCTGCATTGTATGCAAAGGTGGATGTGGCAATATGCGCTGAAACAGGTAAACAAGCGTTAAAGGCTATAATCAGTGTAAGTAATATACCCATTATTAAGCTGAATCTACAAAAATGTTTTTTCATTGCATACTTCCTCTTAAATTTCTTTTATTGGGTCAATATAGATTTTTAATTCATTTGACCATGCTAGTTTCGACAATATCTACCATGATCGATTTGCCCTCAGGGGGAATATTCCCCCAAGGTTCTAACAGTTTAGCCTCAGCTTTTCTGGCTGCTTGAGTCCCTAAATTTTTCTCAATGAAGTCTATATATTCTTTATTTTTGGCTAAAACCTCTTCATTACTTTGTTTTTTAAGCATTACCTCAAGCTGTCTAATTTTACTGGTAAACGTTGGAGAGATTGTGTCATGAGATGAAGCGTAGGCTATTGAACCCCCAATAGTTAAGAGGCATAAGGCAACCATACAAGATATAGAAATACATTTCTTCCACATCTGATTTTGCTCCTTTTGTTTTAGATTTTTATATATAATTCAGATAAATTCTATTGACTGAATTGCTTGAAGTAGCTATAACATAAATACAATTAAACAAATTCTAAATTATTTTTTTAAACATCTATAAATTAATCTTAATATATCAAAATGAATTTTACATGAAGAATATATCAAAAATTATTTGTAATTATGAATGATATAATAAGCTTGTTGATTTTAATATATGAAGTACAATCCCTTTATCCGTAGAATAACGAATAAAATCCCTTGAAGTAATCCAGGCTGGAGTGCATTTATTATTGAGGTCCACATGCTCTGAGAATAAGGTTCAGGATCGTAGGCCGCTGGACGATGCTGGCTGACTCCCTTGCATATCCTATTTGACCATACAGTTATAGGCCCCGCTGCTCAATCCTTTGACTATCAGCTGTTATCTTGTATTTCTCCGGTAGTGCCATTAATGATTTATTGAGTTTTTCCGTGTTAGTCTTTAATCAGACTGATATCCAATACGTTAGTGATTATCTCTCGATAATAAAAGGCCTATTATCCAGCTTATGGCTGGGACGACCGGATATCTTCAATCTGGACGGAATCAAGGTAAGTTGACTGATGAAATTGAACAAACTATACAGCTTCTGACAGGCGGACATATATAAGAAACACTCTAAATTCAATGTTTTTTCAATGTTGGACGGTTATGTTTAAGTTGTGAGCTTAAATTTGCAGTCGGGGTAATTAATGAGAATGCTCATTATCGAAGATGAAAAACAACTATCCAGCATGCTCAAAGCAACGTTTGTCAAAAATGGTATCATCGTGGATGAAGTTCAAACGAGTGAAGATGGAGAATATTTAGCTGTTACTACCCCTTATGATGTTATCATTGTTGATATCAGGCTGACGGATAAAGATGGTAGCTC
Organism: Dehalococcoidales bacterium; assembly: GCA_034429955.1. Lineage (GTDB taxonomy): Bacteria > Chloroflexota > Dehalococcoidia > Dehalococcoidales > UBA3254 > DATIKD01. The sequence goes on along the minus strand of DAOUFH010000142.1, from coordinate 4,974 downwards.
TGTTTGCAGATCGCTGAGGAACCAAAATATAAATGTTCCGATTTTACTATTAACTGAAAAATGTGAGAATTCTATACTTGTACATGGTTTAAATAGCGGGGCAGACGATTATATAGTTAAACCAGTTATTGATGACATCTTAATTGCTAAAATCAATGCACTAATTCGCAGGTCCCGCAATTTACTTAGTCCCCAGATAAAACTCAATAATCTTGAGATGGATACGATAAGCCAAAGAGTGTGGCGAGGCCAAGAAGAAATACATCTGACACCAAAAGAATACGCTATATTAGAATATTTGGTTGGACATTCAAATCAGGTGGTAAATAAAAATGTCATTGAACAGCATATTTGGAATACTGATATAGGTTCAAATACTCTCGATGTCCATATCAAAAACCTGAGAATTAAGTTAGGCAATGAGAATCGCAGCCTTATTCAGACTTTGCGGGGGAAGGGATATCGATTGGAATCCAGACCTGTATTGATCAACTGATTCAGGTACGCTTGAATGCTAAAAAGGTCAAAGACTTCAAAAAAGCGGACGAGATACGCAGTCAGTTAAGCGAGATGGGCATTTTCCGTCCTTATCGAGAATTTGAGGTATGCTATAGGTGTTATCCAGAACAAAGTCATGGGGCCAGATAATCAGGTAGCTGACCGGTTGACGGCTGAAGACACTATCAAGACGGATGTACCCGTCTGCTGCACGCAGTATCCCTCTGATTTCCAGCATGTCATTCCCATAGGTAATGCCGGGTTCAGAGGCAGGCGGCGGACTTTGTTTAGGGAAGGCAGTTATGGCAGGTGCTGGAGTCACAGTAACATCGCCGGAACAGCTGCACAGTAAAGCAGTCAGGGTAACTACTGCCAAAAGAGATAGCGAGAATAATACTTTTTTATACATCGCAAACCGCTCCTTGATTTATAACCGGACCTGGGCTAGCAGCTATAAATCTAAAGGCTCAGTTGTCATGCCGGAAGCCTCCGGGGTAGAGTAGTATGATAACTGATTAGTCCCTATCTAACAGTTATAAGCTTTTATGCTTAATAAATCCTGAATTCGGAAGAGCCGCCCTCTCTCGAACTTGAAACTTATAACTCGAAAACAGGAACTCTCTTTTTCCCTTTTAATGCTCCTTGCTGGAAAGCAGGACTTTCTCTTTGGTGAATGACCTTGAAACGAGAAAAGCGGCCACTCCGCAGACCACGATAGCTATCAGGTAGAACAATCCATAGTTGGGCTGCAGTCCCGAGCTCGTCAGGGCATTCATACTGAAAAACAGAGCGAAAAAGATAATTATAAAGGCGAAGTTGCCCATCCTGGGATTGGAAATAGTCATCTGCAGATAGATCACCAGCAGGACCACGATAAATACCAGAATAGGCACCATAATCACGGAACTTACGATTGACAGCCAGTCGGGGAAAATAAAGAAACCGAACTGGGGCACTACCTTGGTATAGCCCAGAACGACATAGACGACAATAGAGACTACCAGTCCCAGCCCGAAACTGGGCAGGGCTACTGCCAGGCTTTTACCCATCCAGATTTGATTGAGTGAAATGGGTGTTACCATCAGCGATTCAAGATTATGTCTGAGTTTTTCCGTAACCACCGAATAGGTGGCGAAAATAGTACAGATCCAGATTGAAAATATCAGGGGCAGAGTGGCAGCGAAACTATTCATCAGAGCTTGAGCGGCCTGTAGCATGACATCGGGCGAGGCGCCGCTCTCCGTCAAAGCATCGATGCGGGACCCATAGGTGCTGTAATATGTAAAACTGAAAACCAGCAAGACTACAATATACAGGTAAGTGCTGCGGTTGCGAAATGACTCGCGGAAATCTTTTTTAACGATGGCCCAGAATTTATTCATGGTCTTGGTGCTCCGTTTCTTTCATGATGGCGGTATACATCTCTTCCAGACTGGCTTCCTGTTGTTTGACCTGCCGGATGCGGACGCCCCGGGCGGCCAGCAAGGATACTACGGTCGAGACATCCAGCTGTGCTCCGGTGGAGAAAACCAGCCGCCGGTCCTGATAAGACTTGACTTTGATATCGGGGAATTTTTGCAGCTCCGTCAGGGTGGTTGCGTCAAGGTCATCAGCAGTCTCGATTATCGATTCCCCGCTGCTCATGCGCCGCTGCAGTTCATCCAGTTCTCCGTAGAGCTTGATTTCACCGCTTTGGATCAGGGCGATGCGGTTGCAGATGCGCTGGACCTCATCCAGGTTATGAGAACTCAAAAGAATGGTCTTGCCCTGTTTGTGGGCCATGTCCAGCATAATTTCCCGAATCTCGATTTGCCCGCTCGGGTCTACCCCGGAAGTGGGTTCATCCAGTACCAGCACTTCGGGGTTGGGCACCAGCGCTCTGGCCAGGGCCAGCCTCTGGCGCATGCCCTTGGAGAAAGAGGAGACCTTATCATACAGCCGGTCTGCCAGACCGACCGTTTTAACTGCTTTTTCAATTCTGTCGGGCACACTGCCCAGTTCATACAGGCGGGCATAGTAGTCCAGGTTGTCGAAAGCGTTCATATTATCGTAAAGTCCGTCCGATTCCAGTATGAAGCCCACTTTTTCACGGATTTTGTCATTGGCTGCGTCCTGTCCCAGTATCGCGGCTTTACCGCTGCTGGGCTGCATCAGTCCTAGGATTATGCGGATGGTGGTGGTCTTGCCGGCGCCGTTGGGCCCCAGATAGCCGAAAATGTCCCCCTTTTCTACCGCCAGAGTGACTTCGTTTAATATTTTGCGCATGCCCAGGATTTTGGATACTTTTTCCAGAGATATCACTTCGTTCATCGCTGTTCCCTTATATGCTTAAGTTTGGATGATTTAAAGATAATTATAACATACCCGGACTATCGAGGCAGTACCTCGACTTCGCACTAATTTGACGCCTGCCGGTAATCACAGGCCTGTAAATATTTACGCTCGAAAAGTGCATATAAAACCCTTTTGTGGTATCATGGTTCATTAACGGTATTTGAAAGGTTGTTAATTAACATAACTAACTTGTGCCGCCTTTCAGGTCAGTGTAAAATAGAATTGTTGCAACTTATTATTAGGAGTACTGCCGAGATGACATATCAAGAGGATAAACAGGGGAAAATGAAACGCCAGACCAGCAAACAGGCGATTGCCCTTGCCATGGAAGGCAAATGGCAGGAGTCAATCGAAGTTAATCAGAATATTGTCGAAAATTTTCCCGGCGACATAGATGCTTTTAACCGGCTCGGTAAAGGATATATGGAGCTGGGTGAATATAGCAAATCCAGAGAAGCTTATGAAAAAGCCTTGCAGCTAGACCAGTACAATACCATCGCCAAGAAGAATTTGCAGCGCATCGAACGTATGGGTGAAAATGCCGCTGCTCCCCAGAGCAGCACGGATAAAGCCGAACCCAACCTCTTTATCGAAGAGATCGGTAAAGCGGGAGTGGTCAACCTGTATCAAATTGCCAAAGCCGAAACCCTGGCGATGTTGATTCCGGGCGATAAAGTCCTGCTTAAGCCTCAGGATAACAGCCTGGCCGTGGAAAATGTACGCGGCGAGTACCTGGGCCTGGTTCCCTCCAAAATCGGCCTGCGCTTAATGAAATTAATTACCGGCGGTAATAAATATACCGCTGCCGTTATTGCAGCCAATGACAACTCGATCTCCATCATCATCCGGGAGACCTATCAGGATCCCAGCCAGATGGGTCAGATATCCTTCCCCGGCAGAAAACTGGAAGAGATTCAACCCTATGCCAGCGAACGCTCGTTCAGAGGTGAACTGGGCGAGGAAGAACTGGGTGAAGAAAGCGTCCTGCTGAGTGAAGAAAGCGAGGATGCGGAAGATCTGGTTGAGAATGTCGAGGATGATAAAGACTGGGAACAGGAGGCGTGATTAAATTATGGTACTAGGGGCAACCCGTGAAGTTAATATTGAAGAGGAATTAAAAAGTTCATACCTTGATTACGCTATGAGCGTAATCATTTCGCGTGCCCTGCCGGATGTGCGCGACGGCCTCAAACCGGTGCACCGCCGCATCCTTTATTCCATGCAGGACATGAGTCTGTATCATAACTCCGCCCACAAGAAAAGCGCGCGTATCGTGGGTGATGTGCTGGGTAAGTATCATCCTCACGGCGACTCCTCGGTCTATGATGCCATGGTGCGTCTGGCCCAGGACTTCGCCATGCGCTACCCGCTGGTGGACGGTCAGGGCAACTTCGGCAGCATAGATAACGATCCGCCTGCCGCCATGCGTTATACCGAAGCCCGTCTTTCGGCCATCGCTGAAGCTATGCTGGTCGACCTTGATAAAGATACCGTTGAATTTGTGCCCAACTTTGACGACAGCCTTAAGGAGCCGTCCGTCTTGCCGGCCCTGCTGCCCAACCTGCTGGTCAACGGCAGCTCGGGTATCGCTGTAGGTATGGCTACCAATATACCTCCCCATAACCTGAACGAGGTCAGTGATGCTATTGCGTTGCTGATTGATAATCCGGAAGCCAGCGTAGATGAGATTATGAATTTCATCAAAGGCCCGGACTTTCCCACTGCCGGTATCATACTGGGCAAGGAGGGCATCCGCAGTGCTTATGCCACCGGCCACGGCCGTATCGTGGTACGTGCCAGGGTGCATATCTCCGATATCCCCGGCGGAATGGGACGGCGTCAGATCGTCGTGACGGAAATACCCTACCAGGTCAATAAAGCGGCGCTGGTCGAGCGTATCGCCAACCTGATGAAAGACAAGAAAATCACCGGCATCAGCGAGATCCGTGATGAATCGGACCGTCAGGGTATGCGTATCGTCGTTGAACTGAAGCGTGAAGCTCAGCCGCCGCAGGTGCTTAACCAGCTTTATAAATACACCGCCATGCAGTCGGCTTTCTTCGTGAATATGCTGGCGCTGGTAGACGGGCAGCCCCGCGTTATCAGTTTGAAAGAAGCCCTCGAACATTACATCAACTTCCG
>DAOUFH010000141.1:0-7655 GCA_034429955.1 Dehalococcoidales bacterium | reverse complement strand
CTGACAGGTTATGTTTTCCGGCACCAGTTGCGGGCAGGACTGCATTATCCCGGAGGCTACCAGATCAATCAGGGATTCATGTACCCCCAGGCTGCCGGCCAGAATAAATTCGATTGTTGGGTATTGACCGCGGAAGCCGTTAATTAGTTCCGGGATGTCCTGAGTAATGTGTACTCCGGCGAACAGAAAATAGGGCGCAATAATGACGCGGTTGATTTTTTGGGCTGCCAAAGCGGCGACCGCTGTCGGCAGGTCCGGACTGTTGAACTGCAGAGCGGCTCCGCAATATTTGATTCCGGGAGGCAGTATATTTTGTAAACCCCGGATTATACGGTCGAAATTATCCGGTAGATCTTTAGCTGCCTGTGCTCCGCGACTGCCGTGGACAAGAATAATTACTCCGGTTGCGGTCATATATCAACCCCACTTTATTATTATCAAGAATACTTGCATTATATTCGTTATCGAAGGTAAAAGTCAACCAGCCAGGGTTCCGGCCGGTTGCTTGAAACCCGGTTGTCTTTAAGAGTAAAATTAAATAAATTTGACTATAATAAATTGCACTTTATTACTTGAGAGGTCGCTTTCCGGCATCTCAGTTATAATCGCAGCAGGAAGGAAAAATGATAGATATCAGCGGCCTGACCAAAAAATACGGCAAACTTACCGCGGTAGACAATCTCAATTTACAGGTTGATAACGGTGAAATCTTCGCTTTTCTGGGACCTAACGGGGCCGGCAAATCGACTACTATCCGTATGCTGACTACCTTGACCCGCATTAATTCCGGACGGGTATTAATCGGCGGCTTTGATGTCGCCAGACAACCCGGCGAAGTGAAAAAATTGTTCGGTATAGTGCAGCAGCATATCAGCCTGGATAGGGACCTTTCGGTCTGTGATAACCTTAAATTACACGCTAAAATCCGCCACTTTAGCCGGGAACAGACCGCAGCCAGTATCGCCCAGGCTCTCAAGTTTGCCGATATGCAGGACAGGTCGAATGTCCTGATAGACACCCTTTCCGGCGGTCTGAAAAGAAGGGTGCAGATCGCCCGGGCCTTGATGCATGAACCCAAACTGATCTTTCTGGATGAGCCTACGGTAGGGCTGGATGCCCAGACCCGCCGCTCGTTATGGGATATGATACGGCAGCTTAAAGCCAGGGGCATCACGGTTTTTTTAACCACTCACTATATCGAAGAAGCCGAGGCCCTCTGCGACCGGGTAGGGATAATACACCGGGGCCGTCTGATTGCGCTGGGTACGCCTCTCGAATTGCGGCGCAAGATCGGTTTATATACGGTAGAAATAACCGAAAGCGACGGTTGCACCAGGAACCAGTTTTTCTCTGACTATGAAGCAGCCAGAGACTATGCCGGACGGGCTAACGACCAGCCCAGTGCGGTCGTGATGAGGGAGTCCAACCTGGAGGACGTTTTTATCGAAATTACCGGCCATAAAACCGCTTTGCGCAACGGAAATTAACTGTCCCGGTCTGATTGGATTGAAGCCTGACGCTAAACCTGGAGAGGTCTGTTTGTCAGGCTTCTGTTTTTGTTCAAACACTTAATCGGCGTACCAGGCGCGCGTCGATGACAAAGAACGCGACGCCGAAAGCCAGCAATACTGCAATGGATATCCAGGGCATCGCACCGGCAGAGGTGGCTGCCCGGATAGCCTGGCTGGAGTGAGTCAGGGGCAGAATGTAGAGAATCCATTTGATGAAATAGGGCAGGTTGTTGACTGAAAAGAAGGTCCCGCACAGAAACGACATGGGAACGATTATGACAGTAGAAAACGTTGACATGTCCTGGTGCGATTTAGCCAGAAAAGCCCCCATCACCCCCAGCAATGAAAAAACAGAGAGACTGATAAAAAGTGAAAGCACGAACTGCCAGTTGATATGAAAATTACCGGATAGGATCAATCCCAGTATTATAAGCGGCAGGGAAGCCAGAAAGCCCCGCACTACGCCTATGGCGGCTTTACCTATAACGATTGAATATAAACTGACTGGCGCCATCAGTAATTCGTCGAAGGACTTGTAAAACAGGCGGTCCACATTCAGCCGCATGCCGGCCGAACTGAAACTGGTATTCATGCAGGAGAGTGCGATGATACCCGGGATAATAAAATCCAGATAGCTGGTGCCTTCCATACTGACTGATTTCCCCAAACCGAAACCGAAGGTTACCAGATACAGGACCGGGCCGATAAGGCCGGTCAGGAGGGTGCGTTTCCAGTCCCTTTTAAGAAAACGCAAATCGGCCCACAATATAGCATAGGCATCTTTGAATAGATTGAGCATATTTCTCCTTACCTGAATATTTATCTGAGAAAATACCAGCAGCTAAAAATATGATTTCCGCTTTTAAGCCTGTCATCCCCGGCTGGATTATTCATTCATAGCGGGTTATTGTGAGTCCTCCTCCAGTTTACCCTCTATACTAAGGTAGAGATTTTGTAATTCCTGTTTCATTTCCTCATCAGCCTGCCACATGCCTCTTTCGACGGCTTCCAGCAACCGTTCGGTGATGTTTTGCAGCGCATACGGGTTGACTTCGTTCAACCAGTCCTGCATCTTTTTATCCAGGGCGTATTTTTGCGCCAGCTGTTCATACATCCAGTCTTCCAGCACCTCTGCGGTGGCATCCCAGCCGAAGGCCACATCGATGAGACGTGACATATCGCCGGCGCCTTTGTAACCGTGACGCTGCATGCTTTCAATCCATTTGGGGTTCAAAACTCGGGACCTGAAGATATGCTTGGTTTCTTCAGCCGTACTTCTGACCTTGACCCGGTCAGGGTCGGAACCGTCCCCGCAATACGAACGGGGCAGTTCCCCCTTGAAGGCTTTGACAGCCGCAATCATGCCGCCGTGATAGGAATAAAAATCATCGCTGTCCAGCATATCATATTCACGGTTATCTTCATTTTTGACGGTGACATCCAGTTGACTGAGACGTTTTTTAAATTGCTCGGGAACAGTTATGCCGTAATTCTTCTTGCCGTAAGCATAGCCGCCCCAGACTACATAGATTTCCCCCAGGTCTTTCTGGTCCTGCCAGTTTTTGGCATCGATAGCATCGCAAACACCGGCCCCGTAAGCGCCCGGTTTGCAGCCGAAAATACGGTAGCCGGCTTCTTCCCGGGCCTGTGCCGGACTGATACCCTGGGCCACCTTTTCACGGACCTCCTGCCGGACATGAGCGGCAATATAATTATCGTTTTCAGACTCCTTGAGCTCGGCGATCGTTGCTACTGCTCCGTCCAGCAAATTAACGATGTTGGGGAAAGCGTCGCGGAACATGCCGCTGATACGCAAGGTAACATCGATTCTGGGACGCTTCAGTTCCGCCAGGGGAATCACTTCTATACCTTTGACTCTGCCGCTGGAGGGTTCCCAGACCGGTCTGACGCCCATCAAATACAGAATTTCGGCGATATCATCGCCTTTGGTCCGCATGGTGCCGGTCCCCCAGATGATGATACCGATGCTTTGCGGGTATTTGCCTTCATCCTTGAGATAGCGTTCTAGCAGGGCATCCCCCATGGCGATGCCGACCTTCCAGGCGGCCGGAGAGGGAATGGCCTGCGGGTCGACCGAATAAAAATTACGCCCGGTAGGCAGTATATCCGCCATCCCGCGGGTGGGCGCACCGGACGGTCCCGGCGAAATGAAGCTGCCGCCTAACGCAGCCAGAGTATTGGTCAGCTCATCTGTGGTGGCGGCTATATCAGGCACTATCGACTCACAGATATAACGCAAGACCTGTGTGACTTTGGCATTGGTAAGACCGGTCGCATCTTTCAGAACGGCGCTGCAGTTTGTAGCGGCAAAGCCCTGTTCACTCAGTTGGCTCACCATCTCCAGCGCCAGGCGGTGTATCTCCTGGATTTTTTCAGCATTGCTCTGGCCTCCGGCGTCCCGTTTGCCCGGATTGGCCAGCAGGTCGTCATAGTTATAATTCTTCATCTCGGCCAGGGACTGGCGCAGAGAGGGTATGCTGCCGTTGCTCAGGCGTGTCAGGGCTACCAGAAATTCGACCAGACGCTCTCCTGCGGGCGGTTCGCCGAAGGTATGCAGTCCGTCCCGGATCTGGGTATCGGCCATTTCACTGATATAGCCGTGTAATTTCTCCAGGAAATTGTCAAAATCAGCCATGGCGGCGGACTCATCGATTTGCAGGTCATGGTCCAGTTTCCCCAGAGCGACCTTCTCCCAGATCATCTTGCGCAGATTGGGCAGTTTACCGGCATCTTCGGTGCGGGCCTGGTAATAGTCTTTCTGCAGGACTTCTAACTCGGCCATCTCTTCATATGTATCAGCATTATGCATGACCGGAATCAGGTGATCGATGATGCAGCAATAGCTGCGCCGTTTGGCCTGGGTCCCCTCGCCGGGATTATTGATAATGTAGGGATAAATATTGGGCAGGTCCGCAATCGCGATATCCGGGAAACAGCAATCGGACAATCCGGCCGATTTGCCGGGCAGCCATTCCAGCGAACCGTGTTTACCGATGTGCATGATGACATCAGCTTTAAAAACATTGCGTATCCAGTGATAATACGCATAATAATGATGGGGTAGCGGTATATCCGGACTGTGATAGATCGCAGCCGGATCATCCAGGTAACCCCGTGGCGGCTGTAAGCCGATGAAAACATTGCCGTTGATGATACCCGGTATAAGCAGATTATTACCGTAATTAAATAGTTTCCCCGGAGGTTCTCCCCATTGTTTGGTCATGGCAGTTTGAACCGAAGCGGGTAGTTCGGCGAACCAGGGTTGATAACCTGCGGGGGAGACTTTATCGACGGCTTTGGCTGCCATTTGCTCGGGGCTGGACCAGCGCCGGTCGTTGGTAACTTTTGAGATGATGTCTTCAATCAACTGCTGGCCGCTTTCAGGCAGATAATCCAGGTGATAACCGGCTGTCTGCATATCACGTAAAATATTCAATACTGAAACCGGAGAGTCCAGTCCGAAGGCACAGCCGATGCGGTCGTTGCGGGGCGGGTAGTTGTGAAAGATGATAGCTACCTTTTTATCTTCAGGCGGGATGTGGCGCAGTTTGGCCCAGTTGATGCTTAATCTGACCAGTTTGTTTACTCTTTCCGCAATGGGAGAATAGCGCACGATTTTAGCACCGGTCAATGGGTCGCTTTCGGTCAGTTGACGGGCTGCTACCGGAACGGTAATCAGCATACCGTCGAATTCAGGCATGGCGATGCTCATGGTGATATCCATAGGACTCAGACCCTGCGGGGTTTCCCGCCATTTCTCACAGGTGTTTTGAGTTACGATGGCTTTGAGCACCGGAACTCCCAGCTTTTTTAAAATACCTTTTTCTTCTTCTGGCAGGACTTCACTGCCGCCGGGGACCTTGTTGACCCTCATGGACAGAGAAAACATCAGCGGGCTGATTAACATATCGATTACAGGCCGGCCGTTGTCCATAAAGTAATTTTCCACTACCCATTCCAGCCCTCTGGTGCCCAGGTCGACATCTTTGACACTATAGGTGAAGACCGGAATGACGTTGGCCTGCTGTTTTTCGATTTCTTTGATTAAACTGTCGATGAACAGGGTGTTGCGCGACTGCCAGAAACTTTGATAGAACCACAATCCCAGGGTGGGTCTTCCCGGGATATATTTTTGGGCCAGATATTCCTGCAGGGAGGGGATTCCGGTAAAGTCCGGATGATAGATCCCTTCCCAGGGCGGTCTCTCCGCCTCTGCGACGCTGAAGCCGGCGGCACTGAAATAGTTAGCCAGATGCAGCAGAAGATTGCGGGAGTTGCCGGCGCCGCCGCAGTTGATGTAACGTGAAATGGTACGGTATTCCTCTTTTTCAACAGTGGAAAGCTCTATCAGCTCGATATCCATTTCGGTGGCGGAACCCTGGGCGAAAATCTTAACCGGCGCATCTTTAATCTCTGTCATAAAAGTATTGAATCCGGCGAAGCTGTTTTTGCCGCCCATAAAATGGAAGATCACGATATCCGCAGAGCGGCTGAAATCAATAAACTCATGTAATTGGGCGGAGTTCAGCAGGTCTTCACCGGTCCGGATACATAGTTCGATACTCTCAACGCCCTCCGCTTTAAGTTCACGGCCGGCTTCCACCAGCGGGAAAACGTCGGATGTCACTGTGGAAAGATAAGCGATGCGGGTATTTTTCAAGACCTGACCTCCAATAAGTTGTTACGTGGCGACTTTTTAATTGATGACAGAGGGATAACATAAGGTCTGCCGCCGTAACTGCTGATAACGGCTTCCACTCCGTAGACTTCCCTGATATTGGGAATGCTGATTATTTCATCACAACTGCCGGCAGCAAAGATAACCCCGTCCTTTAGCATGACCAGTTTGTCCGAAAAACTGGAAGCCAGATTCAGGTCGTGGATAGCCATTACGGCCGAAAGCCCCTTCTGTTTGACCATCTCTACCACCAGGCTCATGACTTCCATCTGGTGTTTCAGGTCAAGATTGGAGGTGGGCTCGTCCAGTAGCAGAATTCCGGGTTCCTGGGCCAGGGCTCTGGCCATCAAGACCTTCTGTTTTTCTCCTCCGCTCAGCTCGTTGAACAGGCGGAAAGTCAATTCACCCAGGTCCATCATATTGATAATATTGAAGACGATTTCCTTGTCCTTCAGGCCGATGCCCCAGTCCACATGCGGTTTACGTCCCAGCATTACCATATCGAAGACCGTCAAAGGAAAGGAAGTAGCTGCGCTTTGCGGCACGTAACCCAGAATTTTAGCCATTGCTTTCAGGTTGATCTGGCCGATATTATTGCTGTCGATCAGAATCTGGCCTTTTTGAGGTTTGAGGATTTTATTGATGCACTTTAAAAGGGTGGTTTTGCCCGAACCGTTGGGTCCCACCAGGCTCATTACCTCACCTTTACCAAGATCCAGGGAGACGCTTTTAAGGACCTCTTTACTGTGATAGCTAAACTGAACGCCGTCGATTGCCAGTTTCATCAGTAATACTCCTTCCTGCGCGATAACAGCAGGTATATAAAAAACGGAACGCCGATGAAGGCTGTCATAATGCCGATGGGCAACTCCGCCGGCTGGAAAGCTGCTCTGGCCAGAGTATCGGAGATTAGCAGCAGGATGGCCCCGGTCAGGCAGGAAGCCGGCAGTAAAAAGCGGTGGTCGCTGCCTATAATGATGCGGGTAATATGCGGAGCGACCAGACAGACAAACCCGATTACGCCGCAAACACAGACGATGCTGGCACTGATCAGGGTGGACAGGGCCATACAGACGATGCGGACCCGTTTGATATTGGTACCCAGGGCGGTGGCAGCCTCATCGCCGGCCGACATGGCATTCAAATCCCAGGAATATTTAATCAACAGCGGCAGACAGACTGCCAGCACGATGGCGACCATCAGAACTTTAGTCCAGCTTATAGCTGAAAGGCTGCCCATCATCCAGAAAACTACGCCGTGCACCTTCTCCGGCGAGGCGGTGTATTGTAAAAAGGATGTGCCGGCTGAAAACAGATACATGATGGCGATACCAGCCAGAATCAAAGTAACCGGTGACATACCTCTCAGCCGCGCCAGCAGAAAAACCAGGGCCGAGGCGAGTATTCCAAAGCCAAAGGCACTGGCTATCAGGACGGGGTCGTTG
>DAOUFH010000140.1:0-12979 GCA_034429955.1 Dehalococcoidales bacterium | reverse complement strand
GTACACAAAGGCTGCGCTAAAGGAGACCGCATTTTATTGAATTCAATTCCGGAAGCGTTAGCCTCAACCAGCCTGGTCTGTTCTTCTATCAATGTGGGTACGACCAGAGCCGGGTTGAATATGGAAGTAATTAAAGAGATGGGACGCATTATCAAAGAAACCGCCAGGCTGACTGCTGATAACAACAGTATAGGCTGCGCCAAGCTGACGGTTTTTACCAATGCGGTAGAAGATAACCCCTTCATGGCCGGAGCTTTTACCGGAGTCGGAGAGGGTGATTGCATTATCAATGTGGGTATCAGCGGTCCGGGCGTGATCCGTTCGGCGGTCGAAAAGACTACCGGAAAGTCCTTCGATGAACTGGCGGAGACAATTAAAAGAACGGCTTTTAAAATAACACGGGTTGGCCAGTTGATTGCCCAGGAAGCTTCAAACAGGCTTAATGCCAATTTCGGTATCATAGACTTGTCGCTGGCGCCTACTCCCCGTCAGGGTGATAGTATTGCCAATATCCTGGAAGAGATGGGCCTGGAGGTCTGTGGTACTCACGGCACTACCGCCGCCCTGGCGCTGCTGACCGATTCGGTTAAAAAAGGCGGCCTGATGGCCTGCAGCCAGGCCGGAGGATTATCGGGTGCTTTTATTCCGGTCAGTGAAGACGCCGGTATGATCGAAGCCGTTATGAAAGGGGCCATTTCAATCGACAAGCTGGAAGCGATGACCTGTGTCTGCTCGGTAGGACTGGATATGATTGCAGTGCCGGGTGATACTCCGGCGGAAACGATTTCCGCCATAATTGCAGATGAGGCTGCCATAGGCATGGTTAACTCCAAGACCACCTCAGTGCGTATAATTCCGGTGTACGGGAAGCAGGCGGGGGAAAGCGTTGAATTCGGAGGTCTGCTGGGCAGAGCGCCGGTTATGGCGGTCAATAAATACTCCAGTGCCGATTTTATCAATCGTAAAGGGCGCATACCTGCTCCGGTACACAGCTTCCGAAACTAACACACTTACAAAAGAACGCTGCCGTCCAATCGAATGATATTTGTCCAAAAAAGTCGAAATATATATAATATAACTATTAACGGCTGATACAATTATCAGCGTTCTTTTTATTTTAGAGCATCGCTTGTGCAGGTAATTCAGTATATTTCTTGATAGGGGAGAAGGATGAATACAAAGATACTCCTGATTGAAGATGACCCCGCAGTAGTTGAATCGATTAAATTGCTTTTTAAAATTCACTGGCCGGAAGCCAAACTGATTTATTCACATCTGGGTAAACCGGGCATAGAAATGGTGAGAAGTGAGAAACCTGATGCTCTGATTCTGGACCTGGGACTACCGGATATATCAGGTTTCGAAGTGATGCGCAGTATCAGGCTTTTTTCTTCTCTGCCTATCATAGTATTGACCGCTCATACCGCTGAAGACGAAATCGTTAAAGCCCTGGAAGAAGAAGCCACTGATTATGTGATTAAGCCCTTTAAACACCGGGAACTGATCGCCAGAGTACAGGCTCATCTTAACCGCTGGATGACCAATGAAATCCGTTCAGCTTTGAAAAATGACTGAACGGACCGGCTGAATAAATCCAGTTGAAGACCTTTGTATCCCCTTGCCATCTACCGCAGACTGTAGATGTGAAAACGGTGTTATTAAGGTAGCCATCACTCCGGCAGTTCCGGCAGCAATTCTATTCTCCCATAATTTTAAGAATAACCCTCTTCTTTCTTTGTCCGTCGAATTCAGCATAATAAATCTGCTGCCAGGGACCGAAATCCAGAAAACCTTTGGTGACCGGCACAATGACCTCATGATGCAAAAGCAGGCTTTTCAGATGAGCATCGCCGTTATTCTCACCGGTCTGGTGATGCTTGTAATCGGGCTTATACGGGGCCAACTGCTCCAGCCAGGCCTGGATATCTTCTATCAGACCGTCTTCTGCGTCATTGACATAGACTGCCGCGGTGATATGCATGGCCGAGACCAGTACGAACCCCTCTTTGATGCCGCTGTCTTCGACGAACTGTTTGACCTGGTTGGTGATGTTGATAAATTCTCTCCGCTGACGGGTATTGAACCAGAGATAATCGGTTTTGGTCTTCATCACTGTACTCCTGTAAGAGTTTATTTTGATTTGAGACCAGATTAACACATGTCTCTTCACCGGACAAGCCGGACAATCAAGGACCGTTTAGTCCGGCTATCAAAGCAGCCTTAATCCGGGACGGTTGCCTGTCTGAATAAATTAACATAATGAGTTTGTCTGGCGGGTTGCTATCGTCAAAATTTAACAATACTTTAAACTGTTTTTAACATTCGTTTAACCTTATTTTGATATGGTTAATGAGGAGTGAGAAAATAAGCGATAATTTGAAGAAGGAGAGTTGAATTAAATGAGGATTTCTTGCAGAAAGTACTGGCTGCCGGCACTGCTTGTCGGCCTGCTGAGTTTATTTCTGGCAATGGCTGGCTGCGGCCAGGAAAACGCCTCGACAACCGGCACTGAGAGCCTGTTAAAAGGCACCATCACTGAATCAGGTTCTACCTCGGTCCAGCCTCTGGCTGAAAAATTAGGAGAGGCGTTTACGGCTCAAAATTCCGAAGTCTCGGTAGTAATTCAGGGCGGCGGCTCTTCAACCGGCATCAAGGCCGCAACGGACGGCACGGTTGATTTCGGAGCTTCATCCCGTGAACTGACCGAAGCAGAAGCAGCCAACCTGCAAGAGTATGTTATCTGTAAAGACGGAATTGCTATCATCGTCAGCACTGATAATCCGGTCGATGATTTATCCAAAGAACAAATCAAGGCCATCTTCTCCGGTGAAATAACCAATTGGCAAGAAGTGGGCGGCACCGACCATGAAATTCATGTGGTTGCGCGCGAAGAGGGTTCCGGCACCCGCGGCGCTTTTGAAGAGATGATTATGGGTAAAGATGCCTCTATTTTGTCCAATGCCATACTGCAGTCCTCGAACGGCGCTTTATTGCAGGTGGTCAAAGGCGATTCCGATGCCATCGGATTTTTGTCTTTCGGTTATTTGGAGAGCAGTATCAAGGCTTTGACTATCAATGGAGCGGAAGCCACTGCGGAAAACGCTCTGAACGGGACGTATCCGGTCGTGCGTCCTTTCCTGTTTGTCACCAATGCTGAGCCGTCCGGTCTGGTCAAGGCTTTCTTTGAATTTTGCAACAGTGCAGAAGCCCAGCAGATTATCATCCAGGAAGGCTATATCTCGGTACGCTAAGACGATTTCTAAAATAATATTAAGAGGGCGGGTTGATTCAACCCGCCCTCTTTGTTGCGTTTTAAAATAAAAACTACTTTCTTTCCAGGATAACAGCCATGCCCTGACCGCCGCCGATGCAGAGAGCAGCCATACCGTATTTGCTGTTCTCGCGCTGCATGGCCTGGGTAAGAGTAACCACGATTCTGGCGCCGGAGCATCCGATAGGATGACCGAGTGAAATACCGCCTCCGTGAATATTGCAGATTTTGGTATCAACGCCCAGTTCTTTGATAACGCCCAGACATTGTGAAGCGAAGGCTTCATTCAACTCGAAGAGGTTGATATCCTTGATGGACAGACCGGCCAGCTTGAGGGCCTTATTGGCCGCAGGGACAACGCCCATGCCCATGTAAGCGGGATCGATGCCGCCGGAGGCGTAAGATTTAACGTAGGCCAGAGGTTTCAAGCCGTATTTTTGGGCAGCTTCTGCGGACATAATCAGCAGAGCGGCCGCGCCGTCGGTGATAGCGGAAGCGTTGCCGGCGGTTACAGTACCGTCTTTTTTGAACACGGTGGGCAGTTTGCCCAGTGCTTCAACGCTGCTGTCTCTGGGATGCTCATCGACCTCGAACAGTTTGATTTCTTTTTTAACCTTGACTTCAACCGGGACGATTTCCTGTTTAAAGATGCCGTTTTGGGTAGCTTCGATAGCACGGCGGTTGCTTTCAGCCGCGAATTCATCCTGCTCAAGTCTGGTGATATTATATTTGGAGGCGATATTTTCAGCGGTTACGCCCATATGGTAACCATAGAAGCCTTCATAAAGACCGTCCCAAACCATGCCGTCCAGCATTTTGGCACCGGCATCGTTCAGTCCGCCCATACGGTAGCCGTAGCGGGCGTTGGGCAGATAGAAAGGAGCCATGCTCATATTTTCCATACCGCCGGCCACGATAACATCCGCATCACCGGCTTTGATGGACTGGGCCGCCAGAGCGACTGCTTTCATGGAAGAAGCACAGACCTTATTGACTGTGAAAGAGTTGACTTCCTTGGGGATTCCTGACATGATCTGAGCCTGACGGCCGGGATTCTGACCCTGTCCGCCCTGCAACACGTTACCGATAATGACCTCGTCAATATCGATTTCTTTCAGTGATTTGTCCCAATCGTTATATTTCTTTTCCAGGTCTATCTCACCCAGGCCCTGAAAGGCTTTAGGCTCAAGGCTGTCCAGAGCGGCGCTGCGGCCGGGTCTGACACCCACCTTTTTCAAAGCTCCTTTGATAGCGGTAGCCTGCAACCGGGGTGCAGGAATATCCTGCAGCGCTCCACCAAAGTTACCGATAGCGGTTCTTGAGACACTGACGATGACGGCTTCTCTCATGAGATATCCTCCTTATTTAATACAAAAACGTTAACCAAATCATTTTATTTTAACCTTTTTAACAGGATAGTGCCAAATCAATAAAGTCCATCGTAATGGATAGAGGAAAGCAGAGAACCAGTGAGATCTATTCGCTCCTGAAACAGGGCGGACGCTTTTCCTGGTAGGCCCGCAGACCTTCCGAGAAATCGGCGGTGGTTTTCAGATAGCCGCACAGAGCGTCTTCAAGCTGCAGTCCCTCGGACAGCGGCAGTTCGATGCCCTTGGCCATGGCTTCTTTGGCGGCTTTAACAGCCAGCGGCGCGGCCCGGCAAATCGCCTCGGCCCAGCGGGTGGCCGTATTGAGCAATTCAGCGGCCGGGACCACTGCATTTAATAATCCGTACCTTGCGGCGGTGGCGGCGTCAATGGATTGAGCGGTAAAAAGCAGTGCCGCAGTTTGGCACCAGCTGGTCTGCCGGATCAATCTCTGGGTACCGCCCCAGCCGGGAATCAGACCCAGCCCGGCTTCCGGAAAACCGAAAACTGCTGAACCGGCGGCAATCCTGATGTCGCAGGCCAGTACCAGCTCGAACCCTCCGCCCAGCGCGACGCCGTTGACGGCAGCAATCAGAGGTTTTTCGACCTCCAGTCCGCGCATGGGAGTCGGCGGCAAAGTATCCCGGCTGTCCTTTTTCAGAGTCGAATGCAGGTCGATGCCGCTGCAGAAAGCCTTTTCCCCGGAACCTGTGACAATCCCTACTCTGAGAGAAGCGTCAGCATCAAAAGCTGTCATCGCCTGGCCAAGTTCAGCCAGTGTGACCGCATCCAGTGCATTGAGCGATTGCGGGTTATTGATTTTAAAAAAGGCTATTCCATTACGGCTGCTATATTCCAATCCCATGTTATTCTCTCTCCGTTTGACCTCCGGTGCAGTGACCGGTGTCAAAAAATATAACCGTGGCGTAAATGCCACGGTTACATTATAATTTCAAGCGGGTAAAGTCAGGTATTTAAACGCCGGTTTTTTCTTTGTGAAGCTCAACGGCTTTTTTCAAATCTTTAAGAGATTTGACCTGGTTGCCCAGTTCTTCTGCGTTGAGATTGTTTAATATCTGTGACATTTGAGTATTACGCCGTTCGCGCAGGTTGTTGAGCAGTTCCTGGCCTTTGCCGGTAACCTGCAGCAGCATGATGCGCCGGTCTTCAGGGTTCTCGGTGCGGGTGACCAGTCCTTGTTCTACCAGACGGTCGATAATACCGGTAACATTGGGAGGTGTTACTCCCAGTGCCTCAGCCAGTTTCTTGAAATTGGTCTTGCCCTTGGCGGTGATGAAAAACAGGCTTTTCAACTGAGCCAGGGTCAAATTCAATTCGATCCAGGGTTCCGGTTCAAACTGTTTTATCAATTTGTCGGTTTGTTGCTGAAGGCTGAGAATTTCTTTAATGAGTTCCTTTTTTTCCATAGAATCCATTCCCCCGCTATATTTTTTCTATTTATCTATGGGCTAGCCGGGAATTATTTTAATGCTGTATTAACTATATAACTCTATTAATAAAATATGTTACATTAACAAAATCTTTTCGATTAATGATACTCCAAAAGACGGCGATGCACAAGAAAAATACAGCAATGAACCTGGTCATCTGTAAAAGACACTTTAATAATGTTTAATAATATATCCATATAAGAATATTTTCAAGCAAATTTTGTACACATAGTACTTAATACTGACCGGGCTCCGGTTTCAATTATTGAAACAGCCTTATTTTTGCAGGCTAAATTAAGGTATAACGTCATTTGTAAGGACACATGTTCTAATGGTAGAATGAAAGGGTATTTACTTATGAGGTACAAACATGCCGCTAGATTCCATAATCGTCCGGGGCGCCCGCGAACATAATCTCAAAAATATCGATGTGGTCATTCCGCGTGACCGTCTGGTAGTGGTTACCGGGGCCTCCGGTTCAGGCAAGAGTTCTCTGGCCTTTGATACAATTTATGCCGAGGGGCAGCGGCGTTACGTTGAATCCCTTTCCGCCTACGCCCGCCAGTTTTTAGGGCGTATGGAAAAGCCTGAGGTCGATTATATCGAAGGACTCAGTCCGGCCATCGCCATCGACCAGAAGGGTACCAGCCGCAACCCGCGCTCTACCGTCGGCACCATTACCGAAATCTATGATTACCTGCGTCTGCTTTTCGCCCGGGTCGGCCATCCGCACTGTCCTAAATGCGGGCGTGAGATTACCGTCCAGACCGTCCAGCAAATCGTGGATGCTATTTGCGCTATTCCGGATAACACCCGTCTGATGATACTGGCGCCGCTGGTTAAAGACCGTAAGGGAGAGTATCAGAGCCTGTTCGCCGACCTGCGCAAAAGCGGCTATGCCAGGGTCAGGGTGGATAAAAATATTTTTGATTTAACCGGGGAAATCAAACTCGATAAAAATAAAAAACATACCATCGAAGTGGTAGTGGACAGAATAATAACCGGCCAGAGCGGCAGTCAGAGCAGAATCGCCGATTCTGTGGAGACCGCTCTGAAGCTGGGTTCGGGTATAGTGCTGGTATCGATTATAGACGGTGAAGAGCTGTTGTTTTCAGAGCATTTTGCCTGCGTAAATTGCGGCCTCAGCCTGGGTGAGATCGCCCCGCGTACTTTCAGTTTTAACAGTCCTCACGGAGCCTGTCCGGAATGCAGCGGCCTGGGAGCCAAGCTGGAAATAGATCCGGATCTGGTGATTCCGGATAAAAGCCTTTCCATCAATCAGGGCGCCATCAAGCCCTGGCAGTTTCAGAACTGGTACCTTTATGCTCTGGATAACCTGGCGAACCGCTACGATTTTTCGCTGAATACCCCCATTAAAGACCTGACCGCTGAACAGTTGCAAGTCTTGCTGTATGGAGAGGGCGGCCCGGTGTGGCAGTATCGCCGCTTCGGCAAGGTTCGTGAGCATCATGAGGGTTTTGAAGGGGTTGTACCCCGCATGAACCGCTTGTACCGCGACACTGAATCAGAGAATTCCAAAGCGGATATAGAAAGATATATGGTAGCCAAACCCTGTACGGTCTGCCAGGGCCAAAGGCTCAAACCGGAAGCTCTGGCGGTAACAGTGGGAGATATTAACATTATGCAGGTCAGCGCCATGTCGGTCAGCGAGGCTTTAAAGTGGATTAAAAAGCTGACCGGCGGCAAGCAGCCCATCTTGAGCGAACGGGAGCAGTTGATCGCTCATCAGATAGTTAAAGAACTGGGCGCCCGTCTGGGCTTTCTGGAAGCGGTCGGTCTGGACTATCTCTCGCTGGAGAGAGCAGCCGCCACCCTCAGCGGGGGTGAAGCGCAGCGCATCCGGCTGGCCACCCAAATCGGTAGCGGCCTGATGGGTGTGCTGTACATTTGTGATGAACCCACCATCGGTCTGCATCCGGCGGATGACTCACGTCTTATAGATACTCTGAAGCGGCTGCGTGATTTGGGTAATACCATTCTGGTGGTTGAACATGACGAAGCCATGATGCGGGCTGCGGACTATATTGTGGATATGGGCCCGGGAGCAGGCGAACACGGCGGTTACGTGGTGGCCTGCGGCGGTCTGGACGATATTCTGGCGGCGGAGAAATCCATTACAGGTCAATATCTAAGCGGTAGAAAAAGTATCGCTCTGCCCACAGGACGGCGGTCCGGTAACGGACAGGAAATTGTCATCAAAGGGGCGCGACATAATAACCTGAAAAATATCGATGTGACGTTGCCGCTGGGCAAATTTGTCTGTATCACCGGAGTCTCCGGCAGCGGTAAAAGCACCCTGGTAGATGATATTTTATACAAAAAGCTGTCACAGATGCTTTACCGTTCGAAAGAAATACCCGGTAAGTGCGATGCCATCCTGGGAGTGGAGAATATTGATAAAGTAATCAACATCGACCAGTCACCTATCGGCAGGACTCCCCGCAGCAATCCGGCCACTTATACCGGCCTTTTCGGGCCTATCCGGGAGTTGTTTGCCACTGTACCGGAAGCTCGCATGCGCGGCTATGGTCCGGGACGTTTTTCTTTTAATGTCAAAGGCGGGCGCTGCGAAGCCTGCCGGGGCGAGGGCTTTATCGAAATTGAAATGCAGTTCCTGCCCGATGTCACCGTGCCCTGCGAGGTCTGCAAGGGCAGCCGCTATAACCGGGAAGCCCTGGAAATCCGGTTTAAAGGTTTGAACATTGCCGAAGTGCTGGACCTGACGGTCGAGCAGGCTTTGAACTATTTTGAGCATTTCCCGGCAGTGCAGCGCAAACTGGAGACCTTGAAGGATGTCGGACTGGGTTACATTCATTTGGGACAACCGGCGCCTACCCTTTCGGGCGGAGAGGCCCAGCGGGTCAAGCTGGCCACCGAACTGTCACGGCGTTCTACAGGTAAAACGCTGTATATACTGGATGAACCCACTACCGGTCTTTCTTTCGATGATGTAGCCGCTTTGCTGCGAGTGTTGCAAAAACTGGCTGATGCCGGCAACACCGTGATCGTGATTGAACATAATCTGGATGTGATGAAAAATGCGGACTATATTGTTGATCTGGGACCGGGGGCCGGACACCGCGGCGGCCAGGTAATCGCCACCGGCACACCGGAAGATATCGCAGCTAACCCCAAATCGACCACCGGCGGCTATCTGAAGCCTCTGTTGAAAAGGCAGCCTTAAACCCTCCAGCTTGCATCAAAGGGGCAATACAAAGGAAATTTTTACCGGCTATCAAGATCCTACGCTAACTCTCCCTATCATCTAACAATATTAAGGTGACAGGTGTAACCTATGTCCTGAATCAAAAGGGTTGCCTATGTCCTGGTTAAATCGGGCTGATGTAAAACTTGGAACCTAAAACTTATTACTTAAAACTGCCAGTTATAATTGATAGCTGGCAGCCTTTACTCCGGCCCGGCCACAGATGCTATAATAGCATCGATATGACTGTAATATTGTAAGAGGGAAGAGTTCTCTCTTATTTTTTTATTTTAAGTTTATGCTGTTAAACAAAAAATCAGCTACCACGGCGATACAAACCGGAGCCAAACCCCGGCGTACCCTTTATTACGGTTACTATGTCGTTTTATTCAGCTTTCTGCTGGCTATGTTTGGCTGGGGGCTTTTTTACATCTACGGCGTTTTCTTCCGGCCGCTAGAAGCGGAATTCAACTGGTCCCGGGCGGTCACCTCCGGCGCATTTTCTTTAAGTGTGCTGGTTTCCGGAGCGGGGGGCATTCTGGCCGGACGTTTGAGCGATAAGCTGGGACCCCGGATGGTGATTATCTTCTGTGCGATTCTCCTGTCTATCGGTTATGCCCTGATGTCGCTGGTACAGGATGTCTGGCTGTTTTATCTGATCTATGGGGTATTCATATCACTGGGCGTGGGCGGTTTCTGGTCTCCTCTGGTTTCTACGGTAGCCCGCTGGTTTAACCGCAAGCGCGGTCTGGTAACCGGCATAGTCAGCGGTGGAATCAGCTTCGGAACACTGGTACTGCCTCTGCTGGTCACACGGATAATCGAGATTTATAACTGGCGTGTCACCTATATCATCATGGGTGCAGCCGTACTGGTGGTCTCTCTTATCGGGACCTGTTTCCTGAAACGGCAGCCCCCGCAACCGGAAAGCGCAGCTTCTGCGGCGGCCGTTCCAGCCGGCGGTCCGGTGGTAGGGTCTTCCCCTGCCTTTACCTTCAGCCGGGCGCTGCGTACCAGGCAGTTCTGGATTGTCTGCCTGATGTATATTTGTTTCGGACTGGTGCAGTTGACCGTAATGGTTCATATCGTGCCTTACGCGGTTGACCAGCAGATTTCACCTATCACCGCCGCGGTAATCCTGTCCCTGATAGGAGCCGTGAGCTTCCTGGCCAGGATTATAGTTGGAATCGCTTCGGACAGGGTTAAAGTTAAAAAGGCCGTGGTTTTCTGCCTGGGACTGGTGCTGCTATCGATGGTCTGGCTGATGTTTGCCAAAAATACCTGGCAGCTCTATTTGTTCGGGGTGATCTTCGGCTTTGGCTACGGTGGTCTGTCCTGTCTGCAGTCCCTGATTGCGGCTGAGCTTTACGGGCTGTCTGCCCTGGGAGTGATTACGGCTGTATTCAGCTTCAACTTCGATATCGGCGGGGCGATCGGGCCGGTCATATCGGGCTATATTTTCGATATCAGTCATAACTATTTCTGGGCTTTTCTGATCGCTTTAATGATTGCACTGGCCGGTCTGGTGTTCGGTTGCCTGATTACGCCCACCCGCGGTGAGGACGGCTCAGGCTAAGCGGTAGCCGTCAGTTCAAATACAGAGTGGAGCCTTCGGGCGTCTTCACTACCTCTATTCTGACCGGGAAGGCATCCTTGAAGTCGTTAATGTGAGTTATCACCAGAATTTTTTCAAAGTCGTCCTGGATGGAAGTGATGGCATCTTTGATTTTTTCGATTCCCGTACCGTCCTGGGTGCCGAAGCCTTCATCGATTATCAGGGTTGGCAGAGGAGCTCCGGCGCGCCGCGCCAGCAGCCTGGAGAGGGCTATACGGATAGCAAAATCGATTCTGAAGGATTCTCCTCCGCTGAACATCTCATAGTTGCGGGTCCCCAGTTCATCGGAGATGTTGATATCCAGTGTTTCCTGCACATCACCCTTTTTGGTTTCCTTCTGAGTTTCCATTTTAAGCGACATGCGGTTATCGGTCATGCGGGCTAACAGCCGGTTGGCTTCGTTCTCAATTTCCGGGATAGCCATTTCAATCAACATAGCCTGCAGTCCCTTCTTGCCGAAGGCTTGCATCAGGTCTTTATAAATTTTCTCCCGCTCTATCGACCGGTTCAGTATTTCAGTCTGAGTTTTGGTCCTGTTTTCAACTTCAGTCAGACGGTCAAGCCGGCTTTTGCTGGCCCCGACTACTTCCTGCAGGCGGCGTTGTCCGTCCAGCAGGCTCTGATACTGCTGTTCGGCGGAGGCCAGGTCGGCTGCCGTATCCGGATTTTTGTCCAATTCAGCCAGCAGGGTGAGTTTGCGGGCCTGATGTTCGCTGATTTTATTTTTAAGTTCAGCTATATTCTGCCCGGCCTGTTGTTTTCCGGCTTCTTCGGTCTGCAAACGTTCGACTGCCTGCTGGAGCTGCAGGAAAGGTTTTTCATATTGTTCCAGTCCCCGGGATTCCAGACGCAGCTTTTCATGTTCTTCAGGACTATAAGCGAGATCGGCGATAGTTTTATCGATTTCCTCCAGCAGGGACTGTTCCTGTTGAGCGTACTGCCGTCCCGCCAGTTGGGCTTCGATCTCCTGAAGTTTCAGTTTCTCAGTCTCGACCTTGGCGTTAGTCTCTGCAATTACGGCCTGAGACTTTTCCAGACTGCCCTTCTGTGACAGTAAACCGGAGCGCTGCCGTCGTATTTCTGTATCCGCTTTGGAGATGCTGCTTTCGAGTTCTTGAATTGCGGCTGACAGAATAGTCAGGGTCTGTTTCAAAGCCGCCATTTCCGCTTCCTTCTTGGTGTTTTCCCGCCGGTATTTCTCTTCGATTCGCTTCTGTCCGTCCGGTCCCAGTTCACTTTCGCAAAGCGGGCAGGTTGCTCCTTCCGGATGAGAGAGCATTTTGAGTTTTTCAGCCAGTTCCTGTAACTCTTTGGCCGTGGCCTTTTGTCTGGCTTGGGCTTCGTGCAGTTCCGCCTGTTTTTGCTTGAGCTGTTCTTTCAATTTGTCTTGAGCGGTTTCTTTTTCAGCCAGGCTCTGCAGGTCGGCCTCCAGTTTGGCCTGCCGTTGCTGCAGTTCCGGCCAATCAGATAACGTACCTTCCCATTCCATGATCAATTTCTGAGAGGCGGAATGAGCGCTGTTCAGCTTCTCATTGGCCTGTGTAATAATTTTATCGAGCGTATACTTGCGCTGTACCAGGCTGTTGACCTGCTTGTATTTCTGGTCCATCTCTTGCAGCCGGGTACGAGAACGCTGCAGCGCTTGATAGCCGGCAGTGATAGACTCTTTTTGCACCAGTAATTCATTTAGAGCCTGGATCCTTTGTGTGGCAGTTTCCAACTGTTGCTGCCAGCTTTTCAAGTTGCTTTCATTGGAAAGAATATGAGAGTCTATCTCGTTGATCTGAGAGCGGCGGGACTCCTGCAGGGCGCGTTCCCGGCGCAGGGTTTCCAGCTTCCGATTGTGTTCGCTCAAGGCTTTTTCAGCCTCAATCAGCTGTGCCGTGGCTGAAGAATGTTCCGTTTCGAAGCGAGGTTTTTCCGCCAGTTCCTCCTGGAAACTCTTCAGCAGATTTTCGGTTTGCATAATCCGGTCGCTTTGCTCTCTGAGCTTTTCTTTGGTCTTATTCTCCAGGGCATCGTAAAGCGATAGTTGTAAAATATTGGCCA
>DAOUFH010000139.1:0-19094 GCA_034429955.1 Dehalococcoidales bacterium | reverse complement strand
AGGGGCTATCTGCGGTCTGCCTTACTTTTGTTTAACCGCCATTCCCGCACTGGTCTTAATAGTTCTATCCAGAGATGAGTATAAACATGCCGGCCAGTGACCTTATCAAAGAATTACTCAAGCAGCTGCCCGAATCTCCCGGCGTTTACCTGATGCGTAATGCCAAAGGCAATATCCTCTATGTGGGCAAAGCCATCAATCTGCGCAACCGGGTACGTTCCTATTTCAGCGAAAGCGACAAACTGACGCCCAAGACCCGGATGCTGGTGGAGCATGTGCATGATTTCGAGTACTTCGTGGTCTCCTCAGAACAGGAAGCCCTGATCCTGGAACTGAACCTGATCAAGCGTTACTGGCCGCCCTATAACGTGCTGCTGAAGGATGATTCCACCTTCCCCTATTTGAAGATTAAAGAAAGCGAAGACTGGCCGCGTTTGCATATCACCCGCCGGCTGGAGGATGACGGAGGGCATTATTTCGGCCCCTTCGCCAGCATGCACTCACTGCGCCGTTCGCTGGATGTTATCAAACGCATCTTTCCTCTGCGCACCTGTACTGCTCCTGTAGTGGTGGGTAAGAACAAGCGTCCCTGCCTGAAATATGATATGGGCTATTGTCTGTCTCCCTGTACCGGTAAAGTCAGCCGCCAGGAATACCAGAACATCATCAAGCAGGTTATCCACTTCCTGGAGGGACGGCATGAGGCCGTCACCCGTGACCTGAAGCACAAGATGGAGGCGGCGGCCAGAGATTTGAAATATGAACAGGCCGCCCATTTCCGCGACCAACTGCAGGCGGTAGAGGCAGTGGTGGAAGGCCAGAAGATCGCCATGAAGGTCAGAGGCGAACAGGATGTTATCGCCTATGCCGCCGATAAAGACCAGGCCTGCGTGCAGGTCTTCATGATCCGTCACGGCAAGCTGATAGGACGGGAAAGTTTTACTCTCAAGGGGGTTGAAAACGAAGAGCCTGCGCAAATTATGACCAGCTTTGTTAAGCAGTTTTACAGTTCCAGCCCTTACATTCCCGGTCTGTTATTGCTGCAGTACGAACCGGAGGACAGTGCTGTGGTGGCTGACTGGTTGTCCGGTAAAAAAGGCTCGCGGGTTTACATCGAAGTCCCCTCCAGAGGTAAAAAACGTGAGCTTATCGAAGGTGTGGCTGAAAATGCCAAACAGTCACTGGCCCAGCTTAAAATCAAGCAACTGGCCGCGCCGGAAGCTTTGAGCGCAGCTCTGGAACAGATCAAAGAGGCCCTGGGACTGGAGAGACCGCCCCGGCGTATCGAGGGTTATGATATCTCCAACATCCAGGGTACGGATGCGGTGGGCAGTATGGTGGTCTTTGAAGGCGGCAGACCCCAAAATTCAGAATACCGGCGCTTTAAGATCAAAACGGTGGAAGGCGCCAATGATTTCGCCATGATGAAAGAGATGCTGGGCCGGCGTTTTCAAAAGGCCTCTCAGCCAGATAAGCAGGATGAGAGTTCCTGGGCAAGATTGCCGGACCTGGTGATTATAGACGGCGGCAAAGGACAGCTTAATGCTGCTCTGGGCGCTCTGCGGGAGCTTAACCTGGAGCTGCCGGCTGTGGCCGGACTGGCCAAAGAAAACGAAGAACTGTATCTGCCCGGCCGGGCCCGGCCGGTTATCCTGTCCAAAGAATCTGCCGGACTTAAACTGCTGCAGCGTTTACGGGATGAAGCTCACCGCTTCGCCATAAGTTATTTCCAGAAAGTGCACCGCAAACGGACTTTCGTTTCGGCGCTGGATGAAATCAGTGGAATTGGTCCCCAAAAGAAGAAAGCACTGCTCAAGCAGTTCGGCTCAGTGCAGGGTATCAAACAGGCGACTCTGGAAGAGTTGACTGCGGTGAGCGGGATCAACCGCTCTCTGGCTGAGAGGATCAAGGAAAGAATCTGAACAGTTTCCTGAATCTCAGGCTGCCGGTTGTACCGGTAAGCTGACGGTAAAAGTAGTACCCTGGCCGGGCGTGCTTTGTACACTGACGCGGCCGCCGTGGGCCTCCACCATTTGTTTGACGATCGCCAGCCCCAGTCCCGCTCCGCCTTCCCGACGGGAACGTGAATCGGCTACGCGGTAGAAACGGTCGAAGATGTAGGGCAGGTGCTCTGCGGGTATGCCTTCGCCGTTATCGGCCACAGTGATTGTCAGTTCTTCAGTATCATTGCGGATGGCAACCTCAATCCGGCCCCCGGCAGGGGTATGCCGCAGCGCGTTGGAGAGCAGGTTGGTCAGCACCTGGTCGATACGCCGGGCATCAGCCTGTATCTGCGGCAGATTGTCCGCCGCGGTCAATGTGAGCCGGATATTTTTCTGGGCGGCCAGTGATTCGAACTGGTCGATTTTTTTACCTGCCAGTTCTTTAATATCAATCTCACTCTTTTGCAGCTGCAACTGTCCCGATTCAGCCAGTGAAATTTCTCGCAGGTCGGCAGCCAGGTGAGTTAAAAGCCGGCTTTGTTCTCTGATGGTGTCCAGATGCTCTTTATCGGCCGGAAAAACGCCGTCCAGGATGCCTTCTACTGTGCCATCGATTATCGTCAGAGGGGTCCTCAGCTCATGAGTGACATCCGAAATCAACCGGCGGCGTGACTGTTCGCTCTTTTCCAGATTGGCGGCCATGGAGTTGAAAGACTTTCCCAGCGCACCGACCTCATCGCGGGTAGTTACTTTGACGCGGTATCGGAGATTGCCTCCGGCAATTTGTTCAGCGCCTACCGTTAGTTTGCGTAGAGGGCGCGTAATCTGGCGGGTGATTACAATGCCCAGTATGATAGCCGCCAGAAAAGCTATCGCACCAGCTATCCAGAGATAGCGGTTGACCTTTTGTAAAAAGGTAGTTTCTGCGGAAACAACTGCCCCGCTGACGGCTGAAGCTCCCCGCCCGCCCATATAACCCCTGATGACGGGCGATAAGGCGGGCAGATAGGTATACAGCGTGCCTACCTTCTGCCCCGTTACCTTGAGTTCCAGACCGCCGCTGAGATTTAGTTCAGCGGTATCGCTGCCTGTCCACTGATTTTGCGTGTCTGCGACAACGATGTTATCGGCATCAGCCAGTACCAGGCGGTCGGCGCTGTCCAGTAACGAGTCTTCCAGCAGATTCTGTACACCTGCCCAGCTATTCCGAGTGCTGTAATAACGCTCCAGGTCTTTGGCTGCGTTGCGATAGTATATCTGGCTGCCGTTCTGGAGATAGTTGCGGAACTGGGTGGTGGTATTCAGATTGGTCAGAAAAGCGGTCAGGCCGACTGCAATCAGGGCTACCAGCAACATCGCTCCAGCCAGCTTCCAGCGTAAACTGAACATCAATGTTCTCCCATTTTATAACCGATGCCGTAGACCGTCAGTATATAGTACGGATGCTCCGGGTCTGGTTCAATCTTTTTACGCAGGTTTTTGATATGGCTGTCGATAGTACGCTCATACCCTTCGTAGGCATCTTCCTGAGTCTGGTCGAGCAATTGTGAGCGGCTGAAGACTCTGCCGGGATTAGCAGCCAGAACCCTTAAAATATCGAATTCTATGGGGGTCAGTTCAATATTGCGGTCCACCGAGCGGACTTCGCGCTTATCGACGTCCAGACTCAGTTCTCCCACTTTTAAAGTTACAGGAGCCGCCGGTACGTTTTGAGTGCGCCGCAGCACCGCCCGCACGCGGGAGACCAGTTCTTTGGGGTCGAAGGGTTTGGTGACATAGTCATCAGCGCCGGTCTCCAGACCGACTATTTTATCGGTCGTTTCATCCCGCGCAGTCAGCATTATGATGGGCAGTGAAGTGGTTTTACGGATAGTGCGGCAGACTTCCAGACCGGGAACTTCCGGCAGCATCAGGTCCAGGATCATCAGGTCCGGTTTTTCTTTTTGCGCGATTTCCAGGGCCTGCCGGCCGTCATAAGCTGCGCTAACCTGAAATCCGTCTTTCTCAAGATAGGCTTTGACTATCTCGACTATTTTCTTTTCGTCATCGACAACCAGAATTTTTTGCATTTCAGATACACCAGGCCGGTCATAAAAAGTACTTAATACAGTTTAACATAAAAATAGACAGGAGGCAGCCTGTCTGGCTGCCTCTCTGGGTGATTCCAATGTCCCGGACTATCTGGCGCGGCCCTGTCCGAACCGGCTCTGGCTGCCCGTACCTGACCCGTCGCCGTAAAGACAGGTGCCGTCAGCGTTTTGGTTTCTCATCCGGCTGCCCTGTCCCTGATTACTGCCGTTTTTACCGAATGCGTTCTCGCCAGGTCCGACTGAGGTCCTGTTGAGATTGGCGGTAATACGCTCAGTCATAGTGGCAATTCTCAGTTCCATCTGTTCCTGTGTCAGTGTGCCGGCGTCAACCTTAGCCTGCAGAGCGACTTTAGCCTGTTCCATAACGGCATTGACCAGTTGTTCCTGGGTGATCCCGTTAGCTTCCGCAATCTGGAGCAGACTCTGTCCGGATTGTCGCTGAGTGCGAATCTCTTCCTGGCTCAGTCCGGTTAGCTCGGAAAGGGTTTTAACTCCCCAGCCGTTACCCCACTGCATCCCTGCTCCATAGTCACATACCGCCGGGGTTTCGTCTGCCAGAGCGCCGTTGCCGGCGGCGAAAACCGCCGAAGTCGTACCGATGACCGCGATAGCTGCGACTGCCAGTGAACCTACCAACCATTTAATTCCCTTTTTCATTTTAGTTCCTCCTTATGTCAGGAATTTTTCTTGATGATTTAATCATAAATTACAAATGTGGAGAAATTATGGAGGAACTCTGGAATTTGTATGTGTTTTTCCGCAAGAACGGCAGAGGGTTATAAAACGAACTGGCGCAGAGCCTGGGTCAGACCGTTATGTTCGACATCGGCGGTGATATAATCAGCCTCGTTTTTAAGCGCTGCGGGAGCATTTTGCATCGCTACTGCCAGTCCTGCACAGTTCAGGAGCGAGATATCGTTATCGCCGTCGCCCATGGCCATGACTTCATTAAGACCGATCTGGTAATAGGCCGCCAGGGCTTCTACCGCCCGGCCCTTGGAAACACCCCGGTCAAGCATATTGACGAAGTGATAGCCGGGATAAGCGGGTATAGTCGACCAGCTGAAACTGAGCTTGTTTTGCATTTGGGCGATGTACTTTCTGACCGTCGCTTCTTCCTGTGGATTGGAATAAATCAGGGTGCCTTTAAGCAGCCGGTATTGCTGCCAGATGTTGGTAAAGTCCACTATCTGTGCCTCAAGGCCGAAATATTCCCGGCGCATCCGGGTTCTCCAACTCCGGCGTACAGCATAAAATTGGGTACTGGAGTAGAGGTCGATCTCAATAGCCAGTGAAGCTGACAACCGGCAGGCCTCCCGCACTATTTCAGCCGGAATAGGGCGGCAGTAGATTTCCTCACTGCCGGTCTGGTCACAGACCAGTGCTCCGTCGAAAAAGATGTGATAACCGGGCAAAGCGATTTTATTGAAGACATTGGCTGCGGCAGTGACAACCCTGCCGGTGCACAGTGCGATTTTGAGGCCGCTTTGCCGGGCTTCCTGCAGGGATAAAAGGTCGGTTTGTGAAATATTACCGGAACGGTTAACAATCGTTCCGTCGATATCCAGCACCAGCAATTTGGGTTTAAAGGCCATGTAAAACCTCTCAAAATTCAAAAGTAACCGTCAGCGTAATGACGAAGGAACCAGTATTCCTGGATATAAATTATTAATTAAAAACTTTCTTTCCGATCCCGAAACCTAAAACCTGAACTTAAAACTGACAGCCCTCGGCTATCCTGACTTTACTATAGGGTAATTCTGCTCTAAAAACAAAGGCCGGACGGTCGACCGTCCGGCCTTGCAAGATTGCTCTATCAGCTTTATAAAGAACGGATTTCCTCGAACATAAACTTAACATAAGATATAGCAAAGCAGATCAGGGTCAGCAGTACGGTCAGGAAGAAGTGCGGCCAGACGCTGAGGAGGCTTTGCCCCAGAGAAAGAGGAGTCGCCACGAAGTAGCTGCTGGCGTCGGTGGTCAACAGCAGGAAGACCTGTGAAATAGAACGGGTTATCGGCGTCATCGTGACGGCAGCGGCCTCATTGAACAATTGAATTGGCGATATCCTGGTCAGGAAAATATAGAAATTAAAGTTGGAGATGAATTCGGCATCGGTAGTAGCCGTCATTGAGCCGGCGACAGCCTGGAGTATCAAGGGATAGAAGAAGATAAAAAACAGCCAGACAGCCAGCGAGACGATGGCCGAGATAGCTACTTGCCGGAACAGGGTTGAAAAGAGAATGGCCAGACCCAGCCAGAAAGCGCCGTACACCACGCCCATAATCAGGAAAAAGAAGATTCTTAAAATCTCTTCCGCCTGAGGCATTAGACCTGTGATGCGGTAGCCCATGGCACCGCCCAGAATGACCGTGGCAACCAGAATAATGGCGATGGTCAGTACCCCGGCCAGGAATTTGGCATTAATGATATTATCACGGAAGATGGGCTGAGAGACCAGTCTGCCCAGAGTACCGTTATTTCTTTCACTGTTGACGGCATCCAGACCCAGTATCAGACCGGCGATCGGCAACAGAACCGCCATCAAATTGATGAAAGTAGTCGGAATCAGCGATGACTCGCTGGTGACCGCAGTGCCGGTAAAAATAGGCAGGAACAAGAACTTGGTAGTCAGGTCTATATTGGACTGGATGTTTCTGGCAGCCAGAAAGACGTAGACAATAGCCGCTACCATTATTAAAAGCAGGATAATCAGTCGCCAGCTATTAAAATGGTCTTGCAATTCCTTTTTGGTCACGGTAAAAAATGACGACATCTTAAGCCCCTTTCAAAATCTTCATATAAATTTCGTCGAGAGCGAAGCTCTGGAGCTTCATCTGGGTAATGAGACCATTTTTATCTGAAATGACTTTGGAAATCTGCCGCCGCAGGTCTTCATTACAGTTGACTTGCAGGGTGTTTTCATTGCGGTCGATGCTTATCACTCCGGGTACAGCACGAATGGCATCCAGCAGTTCCCTGGTAATCTCTGCCAGCTGAACCTCAACCACGATTTTACCGCCTCCGGCTTTGCGTCCCAGTTGCTCGATCGAGCCCTCGGATATCAATTTGCCTTTATTCATAATGCCGACATGGCTACAAATACGCTGGATCTGGGCCAGTTGATGGGATGACATCACAATCGTCATATTGTTATCTTTGGCGATCTGGCTGATAAGGTCCAGAATTTGATTGATACCGGCCGGGTCGATACCGGTGGTCGGTTCATCCAGAAAAGCTACTTTGGGCTGTTTGATCAGCACATCTGCGATGGCCAGACGCTGTTTCATACCCTTGGAAAAGTGGGTGACCGGCTCATCGATTTTATCCTCCAGGCCCACGTCAGACAGGGCTTTTTCCACCAGTTTATCGGCGTCAGCCCCGAAAATACCGTTCAGGTTAGCGGTATAAAGCAGGTTATCGCGGGCGTTCATATCGGGATAAAAGCCTACTCTTTCGGGGATATAGCCGGCGATGCGCTTTACTTTCAGCGCCTCGTGGGTGGAATTAAAACCGCCGATGCTGGCACTGCCTTTGGTAGGAGTGGTTAATCCCAGCAGCATAAGAATGGTGGTGGTTTTACCTGCTCCGTTAGGTCCCAGGAATCCATAGATCTGGCCTTCCTCAATTTTAAGGTTAAGGTCGTCTACTACGGTGGTTTTTCCGTAGACTTTGGTTAGATTGGATGTTTCCACCATTAACATATCAATTACCGCCTGCCTAATTTCATGAACAAGAATGCCAGACCGGCCAACACCAGGATAATAATTACTATGCTGACCCAGCCCCAGACAGTAGGTGTATCGACTGTGACACGCACAACGATATTACTGCTGACATTGGCGTTATTGGCTCTCAGGGTAATGTTATAATCACCGGCCACGGTTTTGTCCTTGGGTGGAGTGATAACTACATTGGCCTGGACGGTTTGACCGGCTTCCAGCGTCTCGATGCTTTCAGGAGACCAGGTAATCGTCCAGCCGTCCGGCTTGGAATCATTCATGGTGATATTTTCCAGATCAGCCGAGCCGGTGTTGGACATCTCGACCGTCAGAGTGTTCTCTTTGCCGGCCACTGCATTCATAGCCAGGTTGCCGGATTCGGTGGTCAATGAGAAGGCATAGCTGGCTTTAATGATGGCGGTTAATTCAATTTCTTCCGAAACATCACCGGTGGTGGCTTTGAACAGAAGTTTATATTCACCCGGTTCAGGTGTCCGTCCGGAAATAGGCGACAGGGTGATTGACAGTGATTTTGAATCTGTCTGGCCGTTGGAGGTGGCTTCCATGGGAACAGAAGTAACCTGTTTGCTGGAATAGGTAACCCAGGAAGTCCAGCCGACCGGGGGAGTGGTGGATAAATTAACGGTGGCATTTTCTTCGCCGGTATAGGTCATCAAGACGTTATAATAAAAACTGGTGGAGGTATTTTCAGCATATGAGGGGATGTCACAGCTGAAGGTTAAGTCCGTCGCGACCGGTGCGGTCGAAGTAGGAGTGGCGTCATCCGCCATCACGGCTGAAGTGAAAGAAAAAAGCATTAGAAGTGCCAGGGTCAGAGTCAAAATGATGTGAGGAAACCTTGATTTGCGCATGACTGTAAGCCTCCATTTTCGCTCAAGAATTATCCAGTATTATATCAACAGATTGTTAAGTAAATGTTAATGCCCGGATTTTTTAATATTCTATCTCAGCCGGGCTTTAAAGGCAATAAGGCTGCAAAGACATACTACCACAAATGACAGCCGGTGTAATCCTTGAAGACTGTCGACACGGATAAAACAGGACAGTGAGTAGCAAATCTCCAGGAACCCTTCAGGATAAAAAATAGAGGTGGACGTTTTTTCAGCGGGTAATATAATGTTAATATAATCCGGTATAATTGCCGTTTCAGACAGACCGTCAGGAGGTAATTTTATGCAGAGTGCAAGGCTGTTCACCGGAATAGACATCATAGAGATTGAAAGGATTAAGGAGGCCATCTCGCGCTGGGGACCAAAATTCCTGGAGAGGATTTATACCTCCAGAGAACTGGAGCTTTACAGCGATAAAGTCGAGAGGCTGGCGGCGCGCTTCGCCGGTAAAGAGGCGGTCATGAAAGCGTTAAGTGCGCTGGAGACCAGTATCTCCTGGCGGGAGGTCGAAATACTCTCCGGCAGCGGAGGACGGCCGCTGGTGAACCTGTACGGGCAGGCCAAAAAGCAGATGGAAGAACTGGGCCTGAGTTCTATCGAGATCAGTTTATCGCACTCCCGCGACAATGCGGTTGCACTTGTAATTGGACTGAGAGAACGCTAATATTATTAAGTTGAGCCAAATTTATGCAGGGACTACGGTTGATGAAAGTTAACCAGCTTCAATTACTGATATCTGCGAGGTTTGAGGAGAGGGCCGGCAACCCCTGGTTGCGCTCTGTTTTGAAACCTCCTTCGCTTGTTACTCCTTAGAGACTGCTTGAGACCTGGGCTGCAATTCAGGTAGCAGGCAGTTTTCTTTATATATGAGTTGTTTGTGAGCAAGCAAATTCAAATGTTAGAATATTAAGTCACATCTCATAAATCACTAAGGAGCGAGCAAAATGTCAGGTCATAACAAGTGGTCTAAAATCAAGAGGCAGAAGGGCGTAGAAGACGCCAAAAAAGGCCAGCTTTATACCAAACTAACCAAAGAAATCATCATGGCGGCCCGTGAGGGCGGCGGCGACCTGGAAACCAACTTTAAACTGCGTCTGGCCGTGCAAAAAGCCCGCGAGTCCAGTATGCCTAAAGATAATATCGAACGCGCCATTGAAAGAGGTTCCGGCTCAGGCGAAGGGGTTGTCCTGGAAGAGTTAACTCTGGAAGGCTATGGTCCCAGCGGAACTGCCATTCTGGTGCAGACCGTCAGCGATAACCGGAACCGTGTTGTTCAGGAAGTCCGTAATGTCTTCAGCAAGCAGGGCGGCACTATGGGTGCTCCCGGTTCGGTGGCCTGGATGTTCGATTCCCGCGGTGTTATCAGTGTGGATGCCGAGGGTAAAGATAAAGATGAAATAGAACTGGCAGCTATCGATGCCGGTGCGGAAGATGTCAAAGCGGTCGATACGACGCTGGAAATTTATACCAAGCCGACCGAACTGGATATAGTCAGAAAAGGCCTTGAAAAGAACGGTATAAATATCGGCAG
Source organism: Dehalococcoidales bacterium (assembly GCA_034429955.1). GTDB lineage: Bacteria > Chloroflexota > Dehalococcoidia > Dehalococcoidales > UBA3254 > DATIKD01. Next base: position 8,897 of record DAOUFH010000139.1, on the reverse strand, counting down.
TGCCGAACTGGCTATGATTCCCAAAAACCTGGTGGAAACTGAAGATAAAGCGGCTATTCAGACCATGAAGCTGCTGGAAAAACTGGAAGACCTGGATGACGTTCAGAAAGTATATACCAATGTTGATTTTAGCGACGACCAGATCGAGAAATTTCGTTCCGGAGAATATGACTAGAGTATGATTGTTCTGGGTATCGACCCGGGCACCATTATCACCGGTTACGGCTTAATTACGGCCATAGATGACCGGGTTTCACTCTTGAAATATGGAGTTATCAAGCCTGATGCACGCTCCCCGATAGGGGAGCGTTTAAATTATCTTTATACTAACTTGCTTAAAATTATCGCTGATTACAGTCCCTGGGCTGTGGCGGTTGAAGAGCCTTTTGTGGCCAAGAATGCCCAGTCAGCCTTCGCAGTCGGACGCGCTCAAGCGGTGGCGATTCTGGCGGCCGCCCAGAGCCGTAAACCCTGCTTTGAATATGCTCCCCGCGAAGTTAAACAAAAGGTCGCCAATTACGGCGCCAGCAGTAAAGAGCAGATTCAGCAGATGGTTATGCTGCAACTGGGACTGAGCGAGATGCCGGAACCGGCCGATGCTGCCGATGCTCTGGCAGTAGCCTTGTGTCATGTTCAGGCGGCCCATCTGAATGATTTGTTAAACCGTTAATAAAGCAGTATGCTGGCCTTGATAGAGGCTGGGAAGGTCTGAAATGATTGCAGGAATTAAAGGTACTATCGAAGCTATCGGCAACGGATTTATCATCGTAGGAGTGAACGGCGTCAGTTTTCAGGTATTCGTCCCTACCACCACTCTCAGCCATCTGGGCGTGGTGGGACAGCCGGTCAAATTACATACCTATTTGCAGGTCAGGGAAGACGCTTTAACTCTGTTTGGATTCGGCTCGGCCCGCGAACTGGCTTTTTTCGAAACTGTTATGGATGTCAAGGGCATCGGCTCCAAACTGGCACTGTCGCTTCTTTCAGCGATGGATGTCGACCAGTTGAGCGAGGCTATTGCCTCGGGGGATGCTGCCATGCTGGTAGGAATACCCGGAGTAGGTAAAAAAACGGCTGAGCGTATCGTGCTGGAATTGAAAGATAAAGTGGGTTCTCAGTGGCTGGTCTCGCAGGATACTGAGACAGCCCAGGACAACAGCGATATACTGGCTGCGCTGACATCGATGGGCTATACTACCTCAGAAGCTGCCAGAGCTATCGCTACACTGCCCAAAAACAGCCTGCCGGTGGAGGAAAAGCTCAAGCTGGCCCTGAAATATTTCAACGATCTGAAGAATCAATAAGCATTTTGCGGACCAGGCCCGATATCAGCCGTACCGTTCCTCTTTCCAGGGGTCGCCGTGGTTGTGATAGCCTGCGCTCTCCCAAAAACCCGGACGGTCTTTATTGCTGAATTCGAGGCCGGTTACCCATTTGGCACTTTTCCAGAAGTACAGTTTGGGCACTACCAGACGCACCGGCCCGCCGTGGTCGGCTGATATCGGCCGGTCATTATGCTTGATCGCCAGCAATACATCATCGTCGAAAAACTCAGCTATGTTCACATTGGTGGTAAAATTGCCTGCGGCATGCACGATGATATAGCCGGCCTCGGGAGAAATATCTACCAGTTTCTTGAGTTCGCGGGTGCTGACGCCTTCCCACAGGTTATTCAGCTTCGACCAGGTGGTCACGCAGTGAATGTCTGCGAAGACTTTAACCTGCGGTAACGCCATGAAATCCGCATAGCTCAGCGTCTTTTCCTGAGCAACCAGACCGAATAACCTGAGCTGCCAGGCTGAAGTTGCTATTTGCGGCACTCTGCCGTAGTGCAGCACCGGCCATTGCTCGGTCAGATATTGACCCGGCGGAACGCGCTGCTTTCTTTGAGTATCGGAACTGATTATGGTAGTGTTATCCAAAATTGCCTTTTCCTTACATATGTCAGCTTCAAAAAGCCTGTCTGATTTTATTATAATAAAATGAAAGCAAGTAAAGGTTAGATGCAATAGCCTGAATACGTACAGGCGGGTAAGCAGTCAATCCTAAACTTTAGTGTTTTGATATGGAGGCGGACCGGTGAGAGGATCTTTCAAACTTGGTAAAATAGCTGGAATTCAGATAGGAGTACATTACACCTGGTTGTTTGCCCTGGTATTATTTACCTGGCTGTTCGCCTCAGGCTTTTCTTCTCTCTACACCGAATGGCGGACCCCGGTCTACTGGGTGATGGGGATAATTGTCTCACTGGGTCTCTTCGTCTCTGTATTGCTGCATGAACTGTGCCATTCGCTGGTGGCCAACAAGAAGGGATTAAAGGTCGATAGTATTGTTTTCTTTATCTTCGGCGGTGTCAGCAATATCGAAAAAGAGCCGGAAAGCGCCGGTTCGGAGTTTATTATCGCCATTGCCGGTCCGGCCTGCAGCGTTGTTTTGGGAGGTATACTGTTCCTGATTGCCACTCTGGTGGTTAATCCTGAAACGCCTACTCCGCTGGCGGTCGTGCTGACCTATCTGGCTTTTACCAACTGGGTTCTGGCTGTGTTCAATATCATCCCGGGGTTTCCTCTGGATGGCGGCCGGGTCTTGCGTTCAATTATCTGGGCTGTGACCAAGAACCTGCACCGGGCTACCTTGATTGCCGGCAATGTCGGCCGTGTCTTCGGCTGGCTGCTGATACTGTTCGGCGTAACCCAGATACTGGGCTGGCAATTCTGGATACTGGAGCCCAGCATTTTTAACGGTATCTGGATGATACTGATAGGCTGGTTTTTATCCAGTGCTGCCGACAACGCTATGCGCGAACAAAGCATGAAGGAAAATCTGTCCGGAATGAAGGTGAAAGATGTGATGGACCGCAACCCGGAATGTGTTATGCCGGGCGTATCGGTGGAAAGTGTGGTGAAGGACTCTTTTATGCAGCGCGGTCTGCGCTCTTTACCGGTTTGTATAGGTTCCGAGTTAATGGGTATTGTTACACTGATGGATATCAGGAAGGTACCCCAGGAGGAATGGAACAATACTCCTGTGCAGCAGATAATGACGCGCAGCCCTCTCAAATCGGTGAATGCCGATGACGACCTGGTTGAGGCGTTGAGAAGCCTTTCTTCTAACGATTATAACCAGATACCGGTTATGGCCGAAGGCAAATTCGTGGGACTGTTAAGCCGGGCTGATGTGGTCCGCTATCTGCAGACCCGTAAAGAACTGGGCATTGATAAGAGGCCGCTTTAATCTGGTGGCTAACCGGTTTCATTGACAGGGCCGCCGGGCCGATGTTAAATTTAAGACAAATTTACTCTTATAGGATAATCTCGTTCAGGAGGATGCATCCCTATGAATATTATTGTTTGTGTCAAACAGGTCAACGATCCTGAAGCTCCTCCCAGCAGTTTCAAGATCGACGCAGCCGCCAATAAAGTAATTCCTCCTCCCGGCATGCCGCCGGTAATCAGTACCTTTGACGAATATGCGGTGGAAGCCGCCGTCAGGCTTAAAGAGAAAGCGGGCGGTAAAGTGACCGCCTTGAGTCTGGGGGAAAATCTGCTCAGGGATGTCGTGAAAAAGCCTTTATCAATGGGGGCCGATGACCTGGTGCTTCTGGAAGATCCGGCCTACGTGGATGGTGACAGCTGGTCAACCGCCTATGCGCTGGCAATGGCGATTAAAAAGATAGGTCAATATGATTTGATTTTATGCGGACGCCAGGCTGCAGACTGGGATGCCGGACAGGTCGGTTCGGCCATAGCTGAAATACTGGGACTACCCGCAGTGACACTGGCCCGCAAACTGGAAATTGAGGGCGATAAACTGAGAGTGGAAAAAGTTATTCCCGACGGCTATGAGTTGATAGAAAGCTCTTTACCGGCCGTAGTTACGCTCAGCAATGAACATCCTGCTCCGCGTTATCCCAATGTTAAGGGAATTATGCAGGCCAAACGCAAAGAGCCGATTGTCTGGAAACCGGCTGATATCGGAGCCGACCCGGCTACAATCGGCAGCAGCGGGCGCCGGCTGAAGTTGCTAAAACTTTTCCAGCCTGTCAGAGAAGGTCATTGCGAAATTGTCGGCGCCGACACTCCCGAGGAAGCGGGCGCCAAACTGGCACAAAAATTGCGGGAATCCAAAGTTTTATAGCATCTGAATGTTTAAGCAGTTATTAAAAAAATCAGATAACCGGTCCAGGAGTTGAAAATGTCGGAAAATAAAGGCGTTCTGGTATATTGCGAGACCAATGAAGGAAAATTATCCTCCACTGGTATGGAATTGCTGGGTGCAGGCTCCAATTTGGCCCGTGAAGCGGGCTGTCCGCTCAGCGCGGCGTTGATCGGGCATAATTTGGGCGAGGCTCCGCGTGAGACGATTGCCTGGGGTGCGGATAAAGTCTATGTAATCGATAATGAACTGTTCAAGGAATATAATAATGAGGCTTATCTGGCGGCTTTCGAGAAGCTGGCTGCCGATATTAAACCCGCTATGCTGTTGCTGGGGCAAACCCCTATCGGGCGCGACCTGGCTCCACGTCTGGCTTTCAGACTTAAATCAGCTGCGGTACTGGACTGCGTAGCGCTGTCTATTGACCCGGCCACAAAGCGGCTTCTAATGACCAAGCCGGTTTTCGGAGGCAATGCCCAGTCCATCCAGGTTGCTACTACCGACCCCCAGATTGCCACTGTTCGCGCCAAGACTATGGCACCATTGACCAGGGATGACTCTCGCAGCGGTGAAACGGTCAATTTTGAGGTGGCAATTGAGGCCTCGGTACTCAGGACCAGAATCGTAGAAAGAAAAATCGAGTCCACCGGGGTTAAGCTGGAGGACGCTAAAATCATTGTAGCCGGCGGACGCGGCATCGGCAGCGCAGAAGGCTTTAAACAGCTGGATGAACTGGCGCAGATTCTGAAAGGAGCGGTGGGAGCATCTCGTCCGGCTTGCGATAATAAATGGGTACCGGATAGCCTGCAAATCGGTCTGACCGGTAAAATAGTCAGCCCCGATCTGTATGTCGCTGTGGCAGTTTCCGGCTCAAGCCAGCATCTCAGCGGCTGTTCCGGCGCTAAAGTGATAGTTGCGATTAATAAAGACCCGGAAGCCAATATTTTTAAAGTCGCTCAATACGGTATAGTGGCCGACTGGAAAAAGGCCCTGCCGTCCTTTACCGCCAGGGTAAAAGAGTTAATGAGCTAAACCTTGCGACAGATAAAAAAAGCCCTTCCTGACTCAGGAAGGGCTTTTTTGTTGGCTTTTATTATTCTTTTTCGGTGGCTTTATCAGCCAGTTCTTTCTGTCTTTCAGCGACGATCTTCTGTGTGATGTGGGACGGGACTTCTTCATAATGGCTGAATTCGTAAGTATAACGACCGCGCCCCTGGGTGATGGATTTCAAGTCGATGGCATAACGCTGTACCTCGGACAGCGGCACTTCAGCTTCAATAGTATTGTTACCGCCTTCGGGCATCATGCCGTTGACGCGTCCGCGTTTATTGTTAAGGTCGCTCATGATATCACCGGTATAGTTGTCCGGCACGGTTACTTTCAGTTTGACGATGGGCTCCAGCAAGACCGGATTGGCGACTTCCATAGCCTTCCTGAGGGCTCCGGCTCCGGCAATCTTGAAGCAGATTTCGGATGAATCAACCGGATGGAAACTGCCGTCATATACTCTGGCCCGGACATCCACTACCGGATAGCCGGCGATAGTGCCTTCCTGGATGGCATCCCGGATGCCTTTTTCAACGGCCGGCAGGAAGTTACGCGGAATCGTACCGCCCACGATGGCATCCACGAATTCCATTCCGGCGCCGCGTTCCAGCGGTTCAACCTCAAGCATAACGTGACCGTATTGCCCGTGACCGCCGGTCTGTTTCTTATGCTTGTAATCGCCTTTACCCGAGCCGGTTATGGTCTCTTTATAAGGTACTTTGGGCACTGCCAGATTGACGCCTACTCCAAACTTGCGCTGCATCTTACCTACGATAACTTCCAGCTGAGTCTCGCCCAGTCCGGCCAGCACCATTTCTCCGGTATCCAGGTCGCGCTGTACTCTGATGGTAGGGTCTTCTTCGGCCAGCCGGGCCAGTGAAGAACCCAGTTTATCCAGATCAGCCTTGGACTTGGGGGTAACTGCGCCGCTGTAAATAGGACTGGGGAAAACGGCCGGGGCCAGTTTGAGAGGCTTCTCTTTGGTGGCCAGAGTATCGCCGGTACCGGTGATATTCAATTTAGCTACGACGCCGATATCGCCGGCGGTGACCTGAGCGGTGGCTTCCTGGTTCTTGCCCCGCATGGTATAAAGCTGACCTACTCTCTCAATTTCTCCACGGCTGGAATTCCAGACCTGGGAGTTACTGGTTATGGTACCGTTGTAAACCCGGAAATAGGTTAATTTACCGACATACGGATCAGCGCTGGACTTGAAGACCAGGGCTGCCAGAGGGTCACTGGCGGAAGCTTTGAGCTTCTCGATTTTGCCGGTGGCAGCATCGGTTATCACGTTGACCGAACCGGCTGCCGGTGAGGGCAGATAGTTCTTGATGGCATCCATTAATAAAGTTACGCCGATGTTCTGGCTGGCGGATCCGGCCAAAACCGGGACGACCTTACAATTGCCTATGGCGGTATTTAAAGCGGTTTCCAGTTCTTCCTGGCTGATAGGTTCATCACCCAGGTATTTTTCAATCAAATTATCATCGGCACTGGCTACGGCTTCCACCAGCTTGGAGCGATAACTATCCGCCTGGGCTTTGATGTCAGCCGGGATATCCGTTTCTGTAGCCTCGGTGCCGGTATAAGCTTTCATTTTCAGCAGGTCTACAATACCGCTGAAAGTAGTATATGAACCTATAGGAAGCTGAAGCGCTACGCATTTTGCTCCGAATTTGGTTTGCAGGTCGGTGACCACCTTGTTGAAATCGGCATTTTCGCGGTCCATCTTGTTTACCATGATCAAGCGGGGCAGGGCCAATTCTTCGCAATACTGCCAGGTCTGTTCCGTACCTACTTCAATACCGGAAGTGGCACCCACCAGCAATATCGCACCCTCGGAAACGCGCAGGGCAGATTTCACTTCGCCCACAAAATCGAAATAACCGGGAGTATCCAGCAGATTGACTTTAACACCCTTCCAGGCATAAGGCAGAACGCTTAGACTGATGCTTATTTTACGCTGAATTTCATCCGGGTCGTAATCAGAAGTGGTAGTGCCTTCTTCGACCTTACCCAGACGAGTAATAGCTTTAGCGTTGAAAAGAATTGCTTCAGACAGGGTGGTCTTGCCGGCTCCGGAATGAGAAAGAAGTGTTACGTTTCGGATGTTCTCTAATGCGAATTGCTCCATTAAAAATTCACCTACTTTTCTACATTTATAATCTATGAGTATTATAAACATTGCACTCTTATTGGGCAAGTTTGCCAAAAGCAGAGACTCCTTGTATTTCCCGCTTTAAATTTGGCTATTTGTAACTAATGCTTACCTTGCTATGCTTTTAGCATTTGGGGAGGTTCTACGATTCTAAAAAACTATATTTAACAGTATCTTAACATTGTTTCCATATCATTTATTCATAAAGACGCTGTATATAACGTGCAATATTTTTAGTGAATTTAATATTACATCTGTATTTTTTAAGGTAGGTTAATTGAGTTGCCGGTTAAAATAGTTGGTATAAATAGCACAAATAATAATTCCCTGGTAGAGAGATTTGAACGTAAATATTATATATTGCCAAAAGATATAGGCCTGGCTTACGGACTTCTGCGGCAAATCTGTTTGCCCTCCCAAGAGTATCATTCTGAACAGATAAACAGTCTCTATTTTGATACTCCCTATCTTGACCAGCATGAAAGATCAATCTCCGGAGACTACGCCAAAGATAAAGTGCGAATACGCTGGTATGGCGAGACTGACCATCTTGAAGGTATCCAGAACGTTTTTCTTGAACTGAAGTCGAGAAGAGGATTTTCCAGTACTAAACAACGCTGCCATTTGCATATTCCCGTAGGATCCCTGTCTTCAAATAATATCAGAAAAGGTATTGTTTCCCAGAAATTACTGGTGGATACGCTGATGAGGTTTGATTATTTCCCGTCCGATATGCTGGTACCTATAGTGCAAATCTCATACTGGCGATATCGTTTCAATGAAATTACTACAGACCAGCGGATTACGCTGGATATACGAGTACATTCTAGAATAATGAATCCGGTTTTTTATCAAGGGCTTAAAAAATTGGAATTACCCGGCGCTATTATCGAAATCAAGGGGAGAGAAATGGAACTGCCTGTGGCTTTACGGAAAATGAAGCTACTGAACACAGATTGGAGTAGATATTCAAAATATTCGGCCTGTTTGGAGGCCTACAATGATAGGCCTGGTGCAGTAGGTTATTTGTCTCCTTCAGGGAGAATTCTTTAAAGACGGCAAGGTTGGGAGAAAAGAAATGTGGCAAGAATTGTTAACTATGTTTCAAGCGCCGGTTGGTGTTTGGGAGGCTGTTGTTCGTATTTTATCAGCGTTGGCAGCTTCAGCCATCGCCTATTTAATGTATCAGCTGTTTTATGGTTCCAGACATATTGGCGCCGGAGTGCATAGAACATTTCTGATCGGCGGTCCGGCGATTGCATTGATATTTCTGGTTATTCAATCCTCAATTCCTTTAGGTATAGGACTGCTGGGAGCTCTTTCTTTTGTGCGTTTCCGCACTCCAATAAAAGACCCTGCTGAAATTGGGTTTCTCCTGTTACTGATTGCCTCGGCTATAGGTACCGCAACCGGAAACCTGATACCGGTGGCCATTCTTTTTGCCGTGGTCTTTGTGGCGTTGAGTCTACATAGATTAATTACCAACAAGGTTTCAATGTTCGGCAGGGGGCATCTCATGATATCTGTTGATCAATTT
>DAOUFH010000138.1:0-1632 GCA_034429955.1 Dehalococcoidales bacterium | reverse complement strand
TATCTTTTGCAGGTAGTTGAACTCCGAGGCCATTTCCACTCTGATAGGAACATCCAGCAATTGTTCGATGACGTACTTGCCGACCAGGGCGGCATGATAGGAAGAGCCGCAGGCCAGCATGATAATATTTTTGACGGTCCCTTCCAATTTACGTTTGTCAATTATCAGTTCCTGGCCGGAGAGATATTCCGACACCGTTTCCCGGATAACTTTGGGCTGCTCATGAATCTCTTTGATCATGAAGTGCTCATAGCCGCCCTTTTGAGCCTGATCGGAGGTCCACTGGATTTTCTGCTCTGCTCTGGCAACCGGTTTGCCGCCGTTCAAGATCACCAGTTCGTCAGGACTAAGAGAGCCGCAATCGCCATCTTCCAGATATATCACTCTGTCGGTATATTCCAGAATCGCCGGTACATCCGAAGCCAGGAAGTATTCTTTGTCACCGATGCCGATTATCATCGGGCTGTCTTTCCTGGCAAAAACCAGTCCGTGGTAGTCTTCACAAACCGCGATTATGGCATAAGAGCCTTCGATTGATTCCAGCGCTTGATATACCGCCCGGGGCAGGTCGCCCTGGTAATTCTCCTCGATCAGATGGGATATGACTTCGGTATCTGTTTCTGAGACAAACCGGTGCCCTGACGATATCAAGCGAGTTTTCAGCTTCTGATAATTGGTGATTACACCGTTATGCACCACGGCGATTTTACCGTAACAATCAACGTGAGGATGAGCATTGATCTGGTTGGGAGGGCCGTGAGTGGCCCAGCGGGTATGCCCGATGCCGGTTGTCGAGACGCTCTCACCCAGCTTCTGAGCCAACTGGCCGACCCTACCTTCATCCTTAAATATCTTGAGTTTCGACCCTCTTAACGCCAGACCGCAGGAATCATAACCGCGGTATTCCAGCTTGGAGAGGTTGTTAATCAAAATGTCCTGGGCCTTCCTCCAGCCCGTATAACCTACAATGCCGCACATACTATATTATTATGCTCCGGTCCGGAATATTTCCGGATAACATTTTCATATCATTGACCTGTACCGTATTACCCACGATCGTACCGGGACGCATTAAAACCAGACTGCCTATCCGGCAGCCGCTGCCCACCATTGCTCCGGTCTTTATTTGATGATAGTCATCATCTACTTTGATATCCGTCTCAGCACTGACCACGTTCAAGTTAGCCCCGATCTTGCAGCCGTTATCGATAACACTATCCTCTATAACGGCATTGCCGGAAATCACCACATCATCCCCGATAACACTGTTCTTGATATGCGAAAAAGGCGCAATAACCACATTGTTGCCGATACTGGACGAGGCTGAAATACAAACATTAGGCCCTATCTGGCAGCCTTTACCGATGGTGACCGGTCCTCTGATATAGGTATTTGAGCAGATCAGGCTGTCTTTGCCGATAGAGACTTCACCTTTAAGAAAAACTCCTGACTCTATTACACCGTTCTGCGTGCTTTTCAAGCCCTTTAACAGGGTACTGTTTAGAGTCAGAACATCCCAGGGATAAATCACATTCTGCCAGATACCGGCGGTTTCAACCACGCTGAGCTGTATCTTTTCATTGAGCATACGATTGATAGCATCCGGTATAGTCAGCTCGGACTCAATGTATT
>DAOUFH010000137.1:0-16826 GCA_034429955.1 Dehalococcoidales bacterium | reverse complement strand
AAACTGCCCTCAACGCCAGATTTCTCAGGAGCACTTGACCTGCCACAGACCTTGCGCCGGAACTTTTAAAGAGGTCACAGCCTCAAAATTTGAGTTCAAGCCGATAACCTCGAAAATTTAAACAAAATTTAACCCAAATTTAACTGTCTCTTAATAAAAAGCTATTGTTCTTGAAGCTGAAACAATGTAAAAATATAATCAAGCTACGATGATTATCTGCTTTACATCAATAATCGGCCCGCTTCACAGGGCGGTATCAGGGAGAGAACAATGAACGTTCCTCAGCCTGAATCTTCCATCCCCAACCAACCGGCCGCTTCTTCACCCGCAGCGGTCAATCTGGATGATCCTTCTCTCTATATCAACCGCGATATCTCCTGGCTGGAATTCAATAAAAGAGTGCTTGAAGAAGCCCAGGACAACTTGACTCCCATTCTGGAAAAACTCAAATTTGCTTCCATCTTCAGCTCCAACCTGGACGAATTTTTTATGATAAGGGTCGGCGGACTGGCCCAGGCCCTTAATGCCAATATCAATGACAGAGACCCCAGCGGCAAGACAGTCCGGGAACAACTGGATATGATTGCCGAGAAATCCCGCGTTCTGGTGGCAGAGCAATACCAGTGTCTGACCAAAGAAATTTTACCTCAGCTTCATCAGGCCGGCATATTTATTGAAAACCTCAATGAACTGGATAAAGCTGAAGTCGAACGTCTGGACGAATATTTCAAAGAGCAGGTCTTTCCCATTCTGACTCCTCTGGCGGTAGACGCCGGCCATCCCTTCCCCTTTCTGGCCAACCTGCGCATCAACCTGATGGTGATTTTTGAAGAGATCAGCAAGGGTGATACTCCCCGGGCTTATGCCTTTGTCGAGGTACCGGCGGTACTGCCCAGGCTGGTACCGGTTAATACCCGCTCCAAAGGATATCATTTCGTTCTGCTGGAAGAACTGATTCGTCGTAACATCCAGATGCTGTTTCCCAGAATGGAGATAAAACAGACTGTTGCTTTCCGTCTGACGCGCAACCGGGATTATGATTTACATGCCGACCAGGTGGTTGACCTGCTGGCATCGATCGAAAATGAACTCCGGGAGCTTTCACATCAAATCGGCATCCGCCTGGAAATTGAAACTAACGCACCCCGGAAAGTGGTCAATACACTGACTAAAGAGCTGGGTATCGAAGAGAAATTCACCTATGAAATCAACGGTCCGCTCAATATCTGTGAACTGCTGCCGCTGTATGACCTGCCGGTTGAGGCGGTCTATAAAGACCAGCCCTTCAACCCGCGCATACCGCAGCGCTTCGCCGACCCCAAAAAAGATATTTTCACTACTATCAGGGAGGGCGATGTCCTGCTGCATCATCCTTATGATTCCTTCGGGGTGGTGATGGACTTTCTAAACGCTGCCGCTGACGACCCTGATGTACTGGCTATTAAACAGACGCTCTACCGCATCGGCAAAAACTCACCGGTTATCGGGGCACTGTGCCGGGCGGCCGAGAAGGGCAAACAGGTCACGGCGGTGGTAGAACTGAAAGCCCGTTTCGATGAAGAATATAATATCGATTGGTCTCATCAGATGAAACGCTCAGGTGTCAACGCCGTCTTCGGCTTCGTGCGCTGGAAGACCCATTGCAAAGCCACCCTGGTGGTTCGCCGTGAAGGCAAGGGACTGCGGCGGTATGTACATGTTTCCTCCGGCAACTATAACATATCTACTGCCCGACAATACACCGATATCGGTCTGCTGACCTGTGACAATGACTTCGGTTCGGATGTATCGGCTTTATTCAATATCCTTACCGGCTTCAACTCCTGGAGCAATGCCAATTTCACCGATAAGACCGTAGCCTCCATGTTTCATAAATTCATGATTTCTCCGGTCACTACCCGCGAGACGATGCTGCGCTTAATCGAACGTGAGATTCAAAAATCCACGTCCAAGGCGCCGGGCCATATCATCGCCAAACTGAACGCTATTGTCGACCCCAGTATAATCCATAAGCTGTATGAGGCCTCACAGGCCGGAGTAAAGATAGACCTGATCGCCCGGGGCATCTGCTGCCTGCGGCCGGGCGTGCCCGGAATCAGTGAGCATATCAGGGTAATCAGTATCCTGGACCGCTTCCTGGAACATTCCCGCATCTATTACTTCCATAACGGCGGAGAGCCGGAGGTCTATTCCGGCAGTTCGGACTTCATGGAACGCAATTTCATTAAACGTTCTGAAATTATATATCCCATTGAAAATAAAGAAATTAAACAGCGGATTGTTAACGAAATCCTGCAGACTTATTTAAATGACAACGTTAAAGCCCGCCTGATGCAGTCTGACGGTGCTTACCTGCACCTGCATCCCAAAGACGGCGATGCACCACTGCGCAGCCAGAGCGCGCTTATTTCCATAGCCCGCAGCGGGGGCATAAAGGCGCCGCCTTATGAAGAACTGGTCAAGAAAGACACCCGGAAACATGCTCAAAAACGCTAGTCTTGTTATAATAGAGGAGTAAATATGGCCCAGCTGGAAAGTACAGTCGAAATCATGGATTTAATCAAAGCCGTGGCTTATGTCTACAATCGCGACCAGGCCCACAGCACCCGCATTACCCAATTTTCAATGTCAATTTTCGATGAACTCTACCAGTTACATAATTACGGATATCAGGAACGCCGACTGCTGGAAATGGCGGCCCTGATGCACGATATCGGCTATTCTCAATCCGAACAAAAACCGCACAACAAGGCCAGCCGCGACCTGATTTTATCAATGAAAATTCCAGGCCTGAGCGAGACCGAACGGATGGTGCTGGCGCTGGTAGCCCGTTATCATACCGGTGAACTGCCGGATGCAGATGAACATCGCCAGTTCGGCGAACTGCCTGCTCAAGCACAGGATACCGTCGAATGGCTGGCGGCCATCCTGAGGGTAGCCGATGCCCTGGACACCAAACACCTTAACGTCGTTAAGCGCGTTTCCCTCGAAGTAAGCACCCGGCAGGTCGTCTTTATGCTGGACGTGAATGGCGACTGCCGCAAGCAAATCAAGCGCGCCCGCAAAAAAGGCGACCTGCTGGTTAAAAAGTCCGGCAAGGCGATCAAGTATTGTTATTAGTAGCTTTATTTTCCGATATTCATGCCAATCTGCCGGCCCTGGAAGCGGCGGTCAAGGACGCTAAACACAGAGGTGCAGACCGCATACTCTGTGCCGGTGATATTACCGGTTACGGACCTTTCCCGGATGAGACCTGCACGTTCATGCAGTCCAATTCCATTCAGTCCATCGCCGGTAACTATGACACTACCGTCCTGACCGTCATAAGAGAAGGGCCTCAGGCCGCTGACGGCTTGCAGAAAAAGAAACAGAAGATTGTGCTCTGGACGTCCGAACATATCAGCCGGGACAGCCGGAAATACCTGGCCGGACTACCGGAACATCTGGCAATCAACCTGCCGAACAACCTCAAGTTGACCATAGTCCACGGTACCCCGCTGGATACGGCCGATGATATCTATCCCAGTCTGACCGCTCACGCTTTGAAAAATAAGATCGGAGATATCAGCACCGATATCCTGGTCTGCGGCCATACCCATATCCCTTTTGTTAAAAAAGTAGGGAGTATGCTGGTCATCAATTGCGGTTCGGTCGGCCAGCCGGTCGATGGGGACTGGCACCCGGCGTATGCCCTGTTGAGCATAGACGCTAACGGCCGGGCGCAAGCCCGTATCATCCGTTTTAATTATGATATAGAGCGGACTCTGGCAGCCATGCAGGATAGTTCTCTGCCTAAAGGACTGCGTAAAGACCTTAAGCTGGGAACTAAAAGGATTTTTATGCTATGAAGACCTCTCCGCCTCAAGAGACCGAACTCAAACTGAGATTGCCGGGGCTCCGGGCTGAAAAAGCCGTTTTACAGGCTTTACAGCAGCACGGCTATAAGATAAACGATCTCCGTATCATTCGTAACGCAGACCTTTATCTGGACAGCTATTCCTGGCTGTTGCTGAAAAAGAAGTGGGCCTTGCGTTACCGTCTGGCAAACGGACAGGCCCAATATACCCTGAAAAGCATCGGCGGGGTCATTGACGGTCTGGCCCAAAGAGATGAAATCGAAGTCGCGCTGAAACGGCCGCTCAATGACCCGCGCAATATTCCGGCCAAAACCATTCGGGATAAAGTTATGTCTCTGATCTTCCCGCAAAAACCGACCGCTCTGCTGAAGGTCGACACTGTGCGCAGGGAATACCAGGTTGCAACGCCCGACGGCGCCGGCCTCAGCCTGGCTTTCGACTGTTCGGCGTTCTCCCGTGCAGGTAAACCGACCTCCGTCTCTAACAAGAAATATTATGAGATGGAGGCCGAGCTTAAAGAAGGCCCCGTGGAGGCACTCCGGCGGCTACAGCAAGATATAACCGGCGCTGCTGAATATTCCGCGGCTGCGGAATCCAAATTTGAATACGGCCTTAAACTATTGAAACTGGCACCCTTTAGCCGGAAAACTCCTGCGGAACTAACGGTCCGCCTGGATGATACTCTGGCGGTAGCCCTGCATAAAATTATCAGCGCTGAATTCCGCTGGTTTCAGGCCCAGCTGGAGGGGCTGATAGAAGACTATGATCCGGAGTTTGTGCATCAGGCCCGCGTCACCACCCGCAGAATGCGCTCGGCTATCAAGGTTTTTAAAGGAGCGATCGATGAGGATACGGGAGCCTATTTCTCCGCTGAATTGAAGCTGGCAGCAGGCATGCTGGGAGCTACACGTGACATCGATGTCTTTAAAATCAACCTGAATGTCTACCAAAAGCAGCTGGACTATTTTCCGGACAGGGTTAAACAACGACTGGAAAAAGAAATAGACGCAGTCAGACTTACGCCTTTTAAAACGCTGTTAAATTACCTCAAATCCACTCGTTATAAAAAATTTGAACGCCGCATTGAAAGCTATATCGGCAGACTGGCAGACTGTCTGGAACAACCTGAGGGAGAGGTCACTTTAGGCCGGTTCGCACCGGAAATAATCACCCGGGACTGGCAGGCGGTTATAAAGCAGGGAGCAGCTGTGCTGGCTAACCCGGCCATGCAAAAATTTCACCTGCTGCGCATTGAAACCAAGAAACTACGCTATGCCGCCGAGTTCATGGCGCCGGCTTATCAGGGAGCTTTAGCACCTTTTATCCAGAGGACCGGTGAAATCCAGGACTGTCTGGGAGAATTGCAGGATACCGTTTTCACCCGTGAATTCAGCCGCAGATTGATGCAGGAAAATCAAGGCTCCGGCGATCGCAGTCCGGTTTCCTTCGTGCTGGGAGAGATTTACCAGTACCAGGCTGAAACAGCCGGGGAGCGCCGCGCTACTTTTAAGGATATCTGGGAGCGCTTTACAGCGACTGAAACCCTGAACATCCTGCAACAGGCCTTCAGCCAACCGGCCTGATTTTTAGAACTCGGCAGGATTTTACTGTTTGTAAGCCATCTCATCCAGATACTGGGCCGCCAGATGATGGCCGCTCAGGGCTTCCGGATAATCAGCCAGCAGATGGATAACAGCTTCAGCCAAAGCCAGATTGACCGCCACCGGAGTATTTTGTTTGATTCCCGCCTGAATGATTTCCCAGAATTCATCAATGGCGCTTTCTCTGCCGGACAGGTCCGGTAAATAAACCGCGGTTTTAACCCTGTTTTCATTTATCAGTGCCGGCAAAGCCGTCAGCCAGGCAGAACGCGCAGTCTCGCGGTAGGTGATATCTAAAGGAACTCCGGGTTTTACCAGCGCAGCAATTTGACAGCCGCAGACTATTTTGATGCCGGATAACTCTTCTATATGGGCGTTAATCAGCAATACCAGGTCTTCGATCCGGGTATCGTCGGCATACAAAGCCAGGTCATATTGATTTTTAAAAATCATTTCATCCCCCTTGCCGGGATATTTTTACCTGCCTCAATCATAAGGCCTCCGGGTTAAAGCAGTATTAAAGCCGGGTTAAGAACAAGTTAAAATTTCAACTGCTCACCCGTTTTAAATCTGAAAAACATAAAATTTTACCTAAATTTAACCTGCTTTTCATAAGTTATTAAACTTGTCCTGTTAAGATGGCAGAAGGAGGACAAGAAGTTATGATTTCAAGAGTCGAACAAGAAAGCATTTTCAACTGCGCACAGGAAATATTGTCCGGCGAATGCACCGACCTGCGCTCCTCTCTCTACCGCGATTTAGTACTGAATGCGGCCAAATGTAAAAAAGACGAACTGGATATCCTGGACCTGAAAATCCTCAACCGTACCATAGCTGAATTCCGCCATGCCGCCAATTGCTTCAAATACTATCGCAAGATACGCAAACTATCCATCTTCGGCTCCAGCCGGGTTGCAGAGGACCATCCCAGCTACCGCCAGGCCGCGGAACTGGGCCGTCTGGCCACTCACGATGGTTTCATGATTATCACCGGGGGTGGCAACGGGATTATGAAGGCCGGTGTAGAAGGTGCCGGACTGGAAAACAGCTTCGGAGTAAAAATCCGGCTGCCCAACACGCGCGAAGGCAATGGAATTTACTATGAAGACCCCAAGGTCATCAACTTCAAGTATTTTTTCACCCGCAAAATTTTTTTCGTGATGGAGGCCGATGCCATTGCTCTCTTTCCGGGTGGATTCGGCACTCACGATGAAGGGTTTGAGGTTCTAACCCTCATGCAGACCGGCAAAGCACCACCCATGCCGGTGGTATTGATGGAGATACCCGGAGATAACTACTGGGAATCCTGGGAAAACTTCCTAAAACAGCAGATGCTGACCCGCGGACTGATTTCGCGGGAAGACCTCTCCTTTTACAGTATCGCACACTCACCTGAAGAAGCAGCACGGAAAATTCGCTGCTATTACTCTACCTATCATTCACTGAGACAGGTCAACCGCAACTGGGTCATCCGGCTGGAGAAAGAGCTGCCTGATTTTCAGGTCAAACTGCTCAATGAGCACTTCGCCGATATCATCGAAAGCGGCAGCATCAAGAAAGTCGACCCCTTCCCCGAGGAAGCCGATGAACCGGAATTGTTGAGTAAATCCCGCCTGGCCCTGCAATACAACCGCAGCAGCAACGGACGCCTTAATGAGTTAATTCTGGAAATCAATCGCATGGGTAAACGCTGGGAATAAAAGTAGAGTTATAAACTGAGGATAGTGATTTTTCTTAAATAATAACGCTAAGTAACCGGCCGATCGTCAGGCCGGACAGCGGCTGAAAACTACAGCCGCTATTTTATTTCATCGTCATCATAATCCTGTAAGGTTTCTATCAATATATCAGCAACCCAACACAGGAACTCCCGGGTTTGCTCTGCCGCCTGTTTTAAACTATGTCCGGCATTTATAGAGATATGGTTGATCGCACAACCCAGTCTGCCCATCTAATTCTCACCTCAACGGTATTATCACAGGCTTTTCTATTCGCGACTGCTACAGATTGTCTATTTTGGCCATATTTTCATTTTCAGACTCGAATCTCGCTCTAACCAGCCCCATCCAGTCTGTCCAGTTACGGCGCAGCCGCGCTTCATCGGGCGTGATATGGACGCAGGGTCGCCAGCCGCAATTGAAGCAGAACGGTTCACGATCCGTGTTATCCCAGGCCAGGTAACCATTCAAACAGTGCGGACATTCCCGAGGTTTTGCTGTCCCTCTCGCCTTAAAATTAAGCATAGTTGATTCTCCTTTCGCTGTATCTTAACAGCGCCCTAACTCCCCTTGTTTTCATCCTCGTCATATCCGGTAAAAAGGTTCAGCCAGAAATATCTTTCCGTCCGGAAAAGCTGACGTGCCTGGTCAGAACGGATGCGTACCGCCTTGCGCCAGCCGCAGTTTCCACAATACGGCTCACCTTCCAGACTGTCCCAGGTGATGAAATTGCTTGAGCAATGGGGGCAATTACGAATGTTCAAGTCGGGTTGTATCAGACTTGTTACCATACCGGCACCTCCAATCCAAACGCATTCCGGGCTTAACCAATAACATCTTAGCGTATGGGTATTAAATGCCAGTTAAGACGATGTTAATATTACGTAAATACGGCGGTAAATTTTTGTTAAATTTACGCACCCTTCAGGTGGGTGAGCAGAAAATCAAAAGTGTTAAGGCTCGCCTACCACAACGAGCCTTAACACCGGAAAGAATAAATGAAAAGACGTTAGTGAACCGAGATGTACCCTTCGTCAACCACGATACTCTGAGCAGCTGAGCTCATGCAGTAATCGATGAAAGCTTTGACCAGACCGGTAGGCTGAGCTTTGGTTACGAAGAACAGGGGACGCACGATGGGATATACACCGGATTTAGCATTTTCAGTTGTAGCTGCTATACCATTGACCGATAAAGCTTTGACCGTATTGTCGAGATAACCGAAGGACAGGAAGCCGATAGCATCCGGATCATTCTTGACGACCTGCATCAGGGCGCCGTTGGAAGACTGCAGGATAGCAGTAGCTACAATCGGGTTATCCTTACCCATCACCATCTCTTCAAAAGCCACTCTGGTGCCGGAACCTTCTTCTCTGGCTACCACATGGATATCTTTATTAGCGCCGCCAACTTCCGACCAGTTGGTGATGGTACCGTTATAAATCTGCTGGATTTGTTCTTTAGTCAGATTCGATACTGAATTGGTGGGATGTACAACCAGGGCAATCCCGTCTTTGGCCAGCAGATGAGTGACCAGTTGAGGTTCATCGGCATTCAATTCACGGGAGATTGCACCGATATCGACTGTGCCGTCATTGGCGGATTTGACGCCTACTGAAGAACCGCCGCCCTGTATAACAATGCTTACTTTAGTATTATCAGCCATGAAAGCATTGGCGAATTTTTCAGCTAAAGGCTGTACGGTAGTGGAGCCTGATTCAGTAATAGTGCCTGATAATTCCGGAGTTGCTGTGGTGGTAGTTGTAGTGGTAACGGTGGGCTGGGTACCGGGAGTCTGGGTGACGGTGGTTGTAGCTGTTTTGGTAACTGTTTCAGTAGTCTGACCGCAACCGGTCAAAGCAATGCTGAGAACAAGTACCGCTACAAGAGCCAGAACAGATAATAAGCCAAATTTTTTAATTTTGTTCATCTTTCCTCCTGATTTTGTTTTCAAATCTGTCATCTATTTTGTTCCCTGATTTAAAGATACCACGCACAAATTAAATTAAAGTTAAGCCAAGATTAAGGGATTGTTAAATATTTTCCGGCCGGGCCTTTTTGAATAATTTACAATGCTTTAAAACAGCGTTAATGTTGCCTTAAACTTGGTGCTTTAAGATAGATATCAGGGCAATAATAAATAAGGTAAGGGAGGCTCTGAGAATGTTTGAACACAGTGACTCAACCGGCTGCGATTTTGTCACCTATGAACTGGATGCCGATCACTTCGATTTATACCCGGGCGATATGCTGTCCCCCGGCAGTGAACTGGGTATCGACGTCAGGGCCGGTACTATTGTGTATCTGGAGAGCTGGGGGCATGTAGCGACCGTCTACTATAACCCCATGAACCATAGCTATCTGACCATGATACATCTTGCCAGGCCTCAGATTCAGAAGTCCAGGTTGCCAAAATCCGATGTGGCTTATGCCTGACAGCGCTAAACCGATTATCGAATATACGTCCAGGGTTCACACAAACAAATCAAAAAAAGGTGCTGTCGGGATTATAATGGCCAGTAAAATATTTGAAGATACCAGCGGCAAAATCTGGATTGTAACCAGGACCGGCTCGACTATTAAAGTCAGAGGGCACCGGGATGTTAAAGTCAGTCTTTACGTCATTGCCAGAGATTGTGCTCAGAAACTGGGAGTAACCAGGACCCGGTCGGGCATTCCTCTGGAATTCATCAACGAACACCGCAGAATCTGGAACACCATCTGGGATAAAGGCCGTTCGACCTGAACTGTAATTCAAATTAGTGACAAACCTTTCTTTAAATTTGTTCTAACCCTCTCGCGACCCTCTATTTTTTCTTTCCTCAATTTTTGCAGCTTTATCCTCATTATCAATTTTGTAATTTTTTTGTGATATCACCGGGACCTTTTGTCACTGCGCTGTGAGCGTTGCTGCTTATGCTAGAGATACATCAGACACTTGGCTCTATACAGCGACAGGAGGCCCCGATGAACAAAAAGATGTATTTCCTGGCAATTCTGGCCTTTGCCATGGCTACCTTTCTACTGGTACATTTCGGCATGATCTGGGCTTACGGCCGTTTCTATATATATGAAAGCAACCACCTTATACTGCTGGCGGAAACCACCTTGATTATTGCCATTTTGGGGTTCGCAGCCTATTGCATCATTGAACAGGTAATAATTGCCCGTACCCAAAATAACCGGGCTACGGTTAAAGCACGAGCTGTTTATCTCTCTGAAAAACGCTGAAGAATCGCTCTATTCATCAACAGCTACAATAATTACCGTAGGCCGCCGAGAAATTCTCGGCGGCCTACGGTTTTTAACCATATTTTTACATCGGCTTAAGATTGCCTTAAATCAGGTGCCCTATAATTATTACGTGCCCCTGACAAATAACCTTCTGCTAAGAATAAATTCATGACAGGTGAGAGTGAGCGATTTGAAAAGAAACAGCGGCTTTGTAATCCTTTGTGCCTTTATTTTGTTAATCAGCAGTCTCACAGCCGGCTGCGGTTCACCGGATAGTCCGGATGCTCAGACCACAGCCAACAGCCCGGCTTTCGAACAAGCCAATTTAATCGGCGCAGGGGCCACTTTCCCTCAATATCTCTATACCAAATGGTTTGATGAATACTACAAATTGACCGGCGTTAAAATCAACTACCAGGGAATCGGCTCTTCGGGCGGCATCCAGCAGATTACCGCCAAAAACGTGGATTTCGGAGCCTCTGACGGCATCATGAATAACGACCAGCAAATGCTGGCGGAGCAGTCCGGCGGTCCTATATGGCATATACCCATGACCAGCGGTTCGGTGGCCGTTACCTATAATCTGCCCGAAGTTGATGGACAGCTTAAGTTGACCGGCCCGGTGCTGGCTGATATCTTTCTGAAAAAAATTCTGAAGTGGAATGAAGCCCCCATTGTCGAGCTTAATCCGGGTCTCGACCTGCCGGATGCCGATATCGCTGTAGTACACCGCAATGAAGGCTCCGGCACCACCTTCATCTACACCAACTATCTTTCCAAAGTCAGTGAGGAATGGCGGATCAAGGTAGGTAACGGCACCTCGGTAAGCTGGCCGGGCGACGTCGGCGGGCAGGGCAGCGCCGGTGTAGCCGCCCAGGTACAGCAAATTCGCTATTCAATCGGCTACGTCGAAATGGCATACGCCAAACAAAATGGACTGCCGATGGCCCTGATACAAAACAAGACCGGTAATTACATTGAACCCAGCATCAACGGTACCACTAAAGCTGCTGAAGGCATCGACCTGCCGGAAGATATGCGTATTATGATAACCAACTCCGCCAATCCCGAAGCCTACCCGATCGCCGGCTTTACCTGGATTCTGGCCTATATGGACCAGCCCGATAAAGCCAAGGGGCAGACACTGGCGAATATGTTGTGGTGGGCCATACATGACGGGCAACAGTACTGTGAACCTCTGGACTACGCCCCTCTTTCCAGTGAAGCGGTTGCCCGGGCTGAGAACCAGATTTTATCGTTGAATTATAACGGGGAACCTTTTATAACTCGTTGATACTGCGGCCGGTATACGGCTGTAAAATTGTCCGGTTGTTTTAATATTCCCTATTTTGTAGATCTATTGATGAATATCGGGCGGGCTGGTTTGTATTATGAAAGCTAAAGCAGAGGCCACGGTCAGCACCGTGTCGTCCGGTTTCAGATTCAAACTGACCGGACTTAACCGCATCGGAGATAAAATATTCCCCAGAGCAGCTTTGTTTTTTGCACTCCTGCTGGTAGGTATACTGGCGGCAGCAGTAATAGTTCTCGGCAGAGATGCACTGCCGGCGATTAAAGAGTTCGGCCTGCACTTCCTGGGCAGCACTGCCTGGGATTCGGTAAAAGGGGATTTCGGAGCTCTGCCGGCTATTTTCGGGACATTACTGAGTTCATTGATTGCCCTTATCATAGCTGTTCCGGTCAGCCTGGGGACAGCTGTTTTTTTAGTTGAGCTATCTCCCGCCTGGCTGCGTTCTCCGGCCTCCTTTCTGGTAGAGATTCTGGCCGCAGTGCCCAGTGTTATCATCGGGTTATGGGGACTGTTTATACTGGTACCCTTCATTCAAGACCCGGTCGAGAAATTTCTGGGGGAATATCTGGGTTTCTTACCTTTTTTCAAAGGACCACCCTTCGGGGTCGGTTTCCTGGCAGCCGGTTTTATCCTGGCGATTATGATTATACCCATCATTACCTCCGTCTGTCGGGAGGCCATCAAAGCCGTCCCCGGAACCCAGAAAGAGGCCATGCTGGCTCTCGGTGCTACCCGTTGGGAGGCTATCCGCCGGGCGGTTTTGCCCTATTGCCGCTCGGGGCTGGTGGGAGGAGTAATTCTGGGACTGGGCAGGGCCATGGGCGAAACTATGGCCGTAGCCATGGTAATCGGCAACAGTTACGAATTGACCGCTTCACTTTTTTCTCCCGGCACCACCGTCGCCAGTAAAATTGCCGGGGAATTCGGCGAGGCTTCAACCGAAATCTTTATCAGCAGCCTTATCGAGCTGGCCCTGATTCTATTCGCCATGACGCTGCTGGTCAATATAATCGCCCGTTTAATGGTCTGGCGCTTCCAGCGCGGCAGCGATCGGGTTTAGAGATTAAATATGAGTATAGTGAATCAACCGTTTCGCTCCGTAAAAAAAGTCGAACGTGGTCACCCTCAACGCAAATTCCTGAACTATTTGATGCTGGGATTAAGTTCGGCTTCCGCCATATTTGTCATAGCACTCCTGTTATTGATTCTGGGTTACACCCTGATTAACGGCCTGTCTTACCTCAATCTGGACTTTCTAACCCAGGCCGCCAAGCCGATTGGAGAGACCGGCGGAGGCATGCGCAACGAAATAATCGGCACGCTGATACTGGTGGCGCTGGGCTCACTGCTGGCGATTCCGGTCGGACTGATGGCAGGCATCTTCCTGGCCGAATTCGGCAGCCCCAGGGTTAAAACCCTGGTCAGATTTTCCGCCGATATCCTGGCAGGAGTACCTTCTATTATTGTAGGAGTCCTGGTTTATGCCATTATAGTCCGCCCGCTGCAGCATTACTCAGCTTTTTCCGGCGGAGTAGCGCTGGCCATAATCATGATACCGGTGCTGGCCCGCACTACTGAAGAAGCCATGCTGCTGGTACCCAACTCGATGCGTGAAGCGGCTTATGCCCTGGGCATTCCACGCTGGCGTACCGTCCTGCAAGTGATAATGCCCGGAGCCTTGGCCGGTATCATTACCGGCATTATGCTGGGAGTTGCCCGCATAGCCGGAGAGACCGCCCCGCTCATCTTCACCGCTTTCGGCAACTATTTCGGCTTTGACGGACTGGATGAACCGGTAGGAGCTTTACCCCTGCAGATCTGGCGTTACGCCACCTCGCCGGACCCGGTATGGCAGCAGCAGGCCTGGGCCGGCGCTTTCATACTGGTCATCTTAATACTGATAATCAGCATTCTGGTGCGCTGGCTGGCCAGCCGGCGACGGAAATAAACTTCAGGAGCAGGCGATGTTAACGAAAAAAGCCAAATCCGCTGTACCGGCCACGCCGGCTGAGTCTGATCTCAGCTCTCTTTTACCCAATGAAATGCAGGACTATACCGCCGGCGGCATACTGGAAACACGCGCCTTGAACGCCTGGTACCGCTCGACGCAGGCAGTCAAAAATATCTATTTGACCTTTAAACCCAGGTCCATCACCGCCATCATAGGGCCCTCGGGCTGCGGTAAATCGACCTTTATACGCTGTTTGAACCGTATGCACGAACTGTCCGGCGGAGGCAGGGTCGGCGGCAGCGTACTGCTGGACGGTAAAAATATTTATGACCGTGATATCGATGCCGTCTCAATCCGGCGGCACATCGGCATGGTCTTTCAGAAGGCCAATCCCTTCCCCACCATGTCCGTGGCTGAAAATGTATCCGCCGGCTTGAGGCTGACCAGCTTCTGGAACAGGCAACTGCGCATCACCGAAATCGTGGAACGCAGCCTGCGCCAGGCGGCTTTATGGGATGAAGTCAAAGATAAATTGAACGAGTCCGGCTCGTCGCTGTCAGGCGGACAGCAGCAGCGCCTGTGTATAGCCCGGGCTCTGGCGGTAGAACCGGAAATTCTGTTACTGGATGAACCCTGCTCGGCCCTTGACCCCATTTCCACTCTGAAAATAGAAGAGCTGATGGAAGAGCTTAAAAAGAAATATACTCTCATCATCGTTACTCACAATATGCAGCAGGCAGCCCGTATTTCCGACTGGTCCTGTTTTATGTATCTGGGAGAGATGATTGAATACGGCGCGACCCACGAGATGTTCAGCAAGCCCAAAGACAAGCGGACGGAACAGTACATCACCGGACGTTTTGGTTAGGTGGGAATTCTTGCATATAAATTAACAGCGTCTTAACCAATAATTAAGGACGTTTTAAACTTGGCTTAATATTGGGGTGGTAGTATAAGGGTGTAGACAGATAGAGCAAGAAATGAACAGAAGAACGAATCCCGCAAAGACCCTGATTTCTACAACTACCCAGCTCCGTAATCATTTTATCCGGCACCAATTTTTAAACTTGAAGATTGTCCGAAATTAAGAGTGCAAAAGCGAAAGGGAAGTCACCCGGCGACGCTCATCACCATATGACTTCCCCCCTGCTCAGGTCGAACCCAAGCTTTATGTAATTCTAAATCCTGTCACACCGCCTGTCAATAGCTTGGGAATGCACAGATAAATCAAGAGGAGGAGTATAAAGACAACCAACCAACCCTTACTTAACCAGGCAAAATTTGGCAATTCCAGGCATAAAAATTTTGATAGGAGGCAAAGAACAAGTTGCGTAATTTAATTTCAAAAAAGACTTTAGTCACCGGCTTGATGCTCGGTGCCGCAGCAGTAGCTGCAATTGTTCCTTCAATTTCAGCTTTGGCTTATGGTACAGCCCCTACATTGGCAGATGATGGTCTGGCCACCCAATTTAGTACTGAAACTCATAATCTGAGATTATCCGGTTCAACCACCTGCTTCCCGATCATCGCTCATGCACTCGGACTCAGCACGACCAGCACCGGCGGTGTCGGCAGTGCCGGACCTTTCCAGAATGCCAACGGCGGTCTTTACAGCAGTGTTTTGGCTGATATCGAATGTCTGGGTTCAGGCCACGGCTGGGCTGATAACAATGCCGAAGCTAACGACATCGGTCTGTCTTCACGTGCATGGAAGTCATCTGAACCTGCAGGACTGAATGCAATCCCCTTCGGTCGCGATGGCATTTGTATAATTGTAAATAATGGAGTAAATGTGGCCGATATCACCAGACAACAACTGTCCGATATCTATACCGGCGGTATCACCAACTGGTCAGCCCTGGGTGGTTCCGGTAATATCATTCCCATCGCCAGAGAGACCACTTCCGGTACTTACGGCTCAGTTGGTGATTTCCTGAAATCTTACGGATATACAGCTACAGCAGAACAGAGTACCGTAACCCATGCCAGACAGCAGACCAATGCCGCCATGGTTGCTGAAGTCGCTGCAACACCCAACTCTATCGGTTATGTAGGCGTTGGTTATGCCGCAGCTGCTGAAGCGGATGGCGCAAAAGTATTAACGTTGGAAGGTAAAACTCCCACCGAACAGAATGTTACGACCGGCGCTTATGCTTTCTCACGCTATCTGTACCTGATAACCAAGCCCGGCGCCACTGATACAGATGTATCCGGTAATGCTTCCGTCATCTCAGCTTTCGTCAATTACATAAAATCAGATGAAGGACAGGACATCGTCAAGGCTGAAGGTTATGTCAAGATGGTAGCCGACTCCGATATCAACTCTGATTCCATTGTCAACCTGTACGATTTAACTCAACTCGGCCTAAAGTGGAATAAGAGCGTCGCTGCCCATACCCTCACTGCCGGTGACCGCGCCGACATCGATGGCAATGGAACCGTTAATCTCTACGATTTAACCAAGCTGGGTCTGTGGTGGGGAATTGACTACGTTGTTCAGGCCGACAAGGTTTCCGGCGGAACCGCTCCTGGTTATACCACTCCCTAATAACACAACTCAATAATACAGCCTTTGATTTTTAGTGTGATTAGTTTAATAGGAGGAATTAATTGAAAACGCTCAAACAGCTTTTTGGACGTCAGAAGATATTGAGCATAGTTCTATGTATTTTGGTAGCTGTCGCGTTAATTGTGCCGACTACCGCACTCTATGCTTCCAGTGCTTCAGTGACCTTGACTCCCGAAGATAACTATATAACTCCCGGGACTGCCTTTGATGTTGAGTTGGTACTCAGCTGCGATACTGAAGTAACCGGCTGGTCTGCTGACATTCAGTTCGACGCTTCGAAATTGACTTACAACAGTTTTACCCCCAGCAGCTTCCTGGACAGCCCTATTTCAGTGGGAACAATCCA
The DNA here is from genome assembly GCA_034429955.1 of Dehalococcoidales bacterium. GTDB lineage: Bacteria > Chloroflexota > Dehalococcoidia > Dehalococcoidales > UBA3254 > DATIKD01. The sequence continues at coordinate 238 of DAOUFH010000137.1, read as the reverse complement.
GCATGACGATGTTGCTGGAACGGTGACCAACATTAACTTTGCTACTACAGGAACTCCTTCAGCGGCGACTTCAGGTGCTGTTCTTGGCACTCTGAATTTCACCGCTAAGACCGGTGTATCCGGTGAGGCCAGCATCGGTTTTACCACCCTGGGTATTGCTGATTCATTGGGCAACCCCTATACCACCATCACTCCTGTTGATGGCAGTGTTGATATTGTTGATGTATTGCCCCCGGTC
>DAOUFH010000136.1:0-2448 GCA_034429955.1 Dehalococcoidales bacterium | reverse complement strand
CATCTTTTTTAAATTCACATCGTTCAATACTTTTAACCGGTTCTGTTCTTTTAGATTCAATGTCACTTTCTCCATGGTGACATTTTCCCTGAACAATTAGGGGGGTGACAAAATCGTAGCACTTCAACATCTTATCCAGATAACATTGAGCAAACGTGAATGTTATGCTAATATTAATTGAACATACAGTCAGACATCTGCCGCAGTTATTCCCGGAGGGATCGCATAGTGGTCTAGTGCGGGCGCCTGCTAAGCGCTTGCCCTGCGTAAGTGGGGTCGAGGGTTCGAATCCCTCTCCCTCCGCCATCAATCAATTTTCCCGGTTATTTCCGGCTCTTGCGGAAGACCTTAAAGCCCGAAAGCAAATTGAAACGAATGCAGCAGTATTATATCTGGACGATTGGTTGCCAGATGAACAAATCGGAGTCCGAAAGACTGGCCGCGTACCTGGCAAGGGAAGGCTGGTCCGAAGCTCAGTCTGCGGAAGAGGCCGACCTGGTTATCCTCAATTCCTGCGTTGTCCGGCAAAGCGCCGAAAACCGGGTTACCAATAAGTTGCATTCGGTAAAGTCTCTTAAAAAACGGAATCCCTCTTTACAGATTGCCGTTACCGGCTGTTTCGTGGGTGAAAACCTGTCCGAATTGGCTAAGGCTTATCCCTTCGTAGACCACTTTTTCAAGGCGGGAGAATTTCCGGAGTGGCTGGGCAACTATGACCTGCTTAAAACTATTCCCTCAAATCCCGGAGTAGCCAGTTACATTTCAATCATGCAGGGCTGTGATAATTTTTGCGCTTACTGCATCGTACCTTACCGCCGCGGACGGGAGAAGAGCCGCCCGCCCGGAGATATTATAGTGGAAGCCTCGAACATGGTCGGTAAAGGCGTCAGGGAAATCACACTGCTCGGGCAAAACGTGAATTCTTACGGCCTCAACCTGCCCGGCCGGCCGGACCTGGCCGGTTTGCTGCGCTCTTTAAGTGAGATAAGCGGTCTGGAGAGAATACGTTTTCTCACCAATCATCCCAAAGATATGCAGTCCGCCCTGATCAAGGCTGTGGCCGATTTGGAAAAGGTCTGTGAACAGATCAATCTGCCGGTGCAGTCCGGCGATGATGAAATCCTGAAAGCCATGAATCGCGGTTATACTGCCAGGTATTACAGGGAGTTGATCGCTGAAATACGCCGTGCGGTACCGGAAATTGCACTCAGCACCGATATCATTGTGGGTTTTCCGGGTGAAAGGGACTCTCAGTTTGCCAATACCTATGATCTCTTGCAAGAGATACGCTTCGATATGGTGCATGTGGCGGCTTATTCTCCTCGTAGCGGCACGGCAGCCTCAAAAACACTGCCTGATGATGTTCCGGCCAGTGTTAAAAAAGCCCGTCTCGAGGCTGTTGAAAAGCTGCAGAAGGAAATCACGTCTGAAATTAATGCCGGTTTACTGGACCGTGAAGTGGAAGTCCTGATTGAAGGCCAGGAGAAGGGCAAATGGTACGGACGTACACGCAGCGATAAACTGGTCTTTGTCCAGGACGAACGTGATTTATACGCGCAGTTGGTTCGGGTTAAAATCAGCCGCACCAGCCCCTGGTCGCTAAAAGGCAATTTGATATAATAGTAGTTGAAACCTTTGTCCCGGCCTTCCCGGTCGTTGATTACATAATAATACTAGGTTAACTGCCTGGCAGTCTTGAGCCGGTATTTAAATAATATCCTTGCGTTTATTTTTTGATAATTCCGGTTTATACTGGAAGCAACCACAGAATGAAAATAATAGCAGGACAGGGGTTTAACAATGAGGGAAATCTCCTCCGCGGAAATCGCCAAAACGGTAGCCCGTCTTTTTATCGAAGCCAACTATAATCTGCCGGAAGATATTCTGTCTGCTTTGAAAGAGTCAGTGGCAGTTGAAGAATCACCAGCCGGTAAGGACGTCTTGAACAAACTCATCGAGAATGCCGAGTTGGCCGCCCAGGGCCAGGTTCCGCTGTGCCAGGATTGCGGGACGGCCGTGGTTTTTCTGGAAGTAGGTCAGGATGTACATATCAGCGGCGACAGTTTAAATGACGCTGTAAATGCCGGTGTCCGAGAAGCTTATGATACAGGCTATCTACGCAAATCGCAGGTTACCCGTCCTTTCTCCGAAAGAGTCAATACCAGGGATAATACTCCTGCCATCATTTATACCGATATCGTTCCCGGTGATAAAATTAAAATCATCGCAGTCCCCAAGGGCGGCGGTGCGGAAAATATGAGCCGTCTGGGTATGCTTACTCCCTCACAGGGACGGGAAGGCATTATCAATTTCGTCACTAAAGCAGTTGATGAAGCGGGTTCCAATCCCTGTCCTCCGGTTATTGTCGGGGTTGGTATAGGGGGAACTGCGGAAAGAGCGCTACTCTCGGCCAAGAAGGCTATTTTAAGGCCTATCGGTCAACATAAT
>DAOUFH010000135.1:0-2383 GCA_034429955.1 Dehalococcoidales bacterium | reverse complement strand
CCCTTTTAAATCGATATAAAAACCGAGCCTTGCTTACATAACATATATTGTACGAACTAATATTTATCAGATTTACAGGCCTGTAGTAGACATAATGTTTGGCCTGTGCTGATAAAGGGTCTTTATTCCGGGTTTATAGCGCTATGTGGGGATATTTATGCTCTGATTTGAGGCGCTATGGCAAAAACCACTTCAATAGTTACATCCGGATCTTCCCACCGGGGAAAGCTGCCGTTAAGTACATTGAGGCTGTTTTCAATGACCCCAAAGGCTGAAAGGCAAATTCTCCAAGATGTGCTCCTTTTAATCAGCCATTTATCGCCAATCCGGTACAGGGCTCTTATTGACTGATAACACTGACCGCAGCATACATTCCGGACATCGCGGTGTTTCCCATTACCTGATTGCTTTGTATTATGCTGTATTAACCGGAACAGGCAGCTTTTTTACGATGGCTTCCTGCAATTCTTGAAAGCCCCATTTTTTATGGGCTGAAATCAATACTGTATCGTCCGCCGGTTGCCCTGACTGGTTGTAACAGTGTTCCAGGGCGTTCTTTTCATCCCATTGTACGCCGTCCGGCAGTAAGGCATCGATTTTATTCATGGCTATGATACGGGGCTTGTCCTGCAAAACCAGCTGTTTGAGGATATTTTCTACGGTATCGTACCGGTCGCCTGCATTGTCAGCAGTTATGTCAACTACATGTACCAGTAAATCAGCTTCAGACAGCTCTTCCAGGGTGGCCCTGAAAGCAGCAATCAAAGTAGCAGGCAGCTTGTGGATAAAGCCCACCGTATCTGTTAATAAGATCTGGCCTCTCGCCGGTATATACAATTTACGTGTAGTGGGGTCCAGAGTGCTGAAAAGCTCGTTTTTAGCCAGCACGCCTGATTTGCTTAAAGCATTCAACAAAGTGCTTTTACCGGAATTGGTATAGCCTACCAGCGAGACCACCGGCAGACCTCGCAATTTACGGCGGTGACGGTATAAATCACGCTGGCGGCTGATTTCATCGATTTGCTTCTTCAAACGACCGATACGGGTCCGCATCAAGCGTTTATCAGTCTCAAGCTGGGATTCGCCCGGGCCGCGGGTGCCGATGCCGGCGCCCAATCTTTCCAGATGGCTCCATTTGCCGGTCAGGCGCGGCAGGTTATATTCCAGTTGAGCCAGTTCGACCTGCAATTTACCCTCATGAGTGCGTGCCCGTCCGGCGAAAATGTCCAGTATCAAGGCTATGCGGTCGATAACGCGCGTTTCCAGCGTTTCTTCCAGAGTCTGCTGCTGAGTAGGCGAAAGCTCGTCATCCACGATGACGGTATCGTAAGCCAGGCTTTCCTTAAGCTTTTTTAGTTCCTCCAGTTTGCCTTTGCCCAGATAGGTGCTTTTGATGGGCTGAGATAATTTTTGCACCATCTGTCCTGCTACCACTGCTCCGGCTGTTTTGCTCAGCGAGGCCAGTTCAGCCAGAGAGGCTTCCACCGGCCAGTCTGAGTATTTAGAGGTTAGATCAACCGCTACCAGGAAGACCTTTTCAGCTTGGGGTCTGGTGTAAATATAAGTATTCTTAGGAATATTAGCCTCCATTAAATATTATGTAAACTAAAAATTATTCCGGTTTAGCGTTATACCATTGTTTTAGTTTAACGATGCCTCTTTCCAGTTCTTCATCTGTAATGGTCAGTGAAAGCCTGATATAGCCCTCCCCGTGAGAACCGTAACCGGTGCCCGGCGTCACCACTACTCCGACCCGCTCTACCAGTTCAGCCGCCAGGCCTCCAGAGGTATAACCCTGCGGACAGGCGGCCCAGATATACAGACCGGCCCTGGGAGCCCGGCAAGTCAGTCCGATCTCATTCAATGCCTGTACCAGTTTATCCCGGCGTTCTTGATAAAGGCGATTGTGTTCCTCAATACAGTCCTGCGGACCCTCTAAAGCGCTGATGGCCATATGTTGGATTGCCAGAGGCACCCCCGAGTCCAGGTTGGATTTCATTCTGCGCAAGGCATCGATAATTTCAGGATTGCCGGCTGCCATCCCGATACGCCAGCCGGTCATATTATAGCTTTTGGAGAATGAATGAAATTCAATTCCCACCTCTTTAGCACCGGCGGCCTCCAGAAAGCTGGGCGGTTTATAACCGTCATAGGCCACCTCGGTATAGGGAGCATCATGACAGATAACCAGGTTATTTTTTCTGGCGAATGCGACCGCTTTTTCAAAAAATTCTAAAGAAACAGTTGCTCCGGTGGGATTATTGGGATAGTTCAGCCATAACAACCTGGCCTTAGCCAGAATCGGCCGGGGAATATCCTCCAGGTCGGGTAAAAAACCCTGAGTTTCATCGACCGGCAGGTAATAGACCTCTCCTCCGCACAG
>DAOUFH010000134.1:0-11938 GCA_034429955.1 Dehalococcoidales bacterium | reverse complement strand
TGCCGCTATCAAGATTGCGGTGGATATGATTAACGAGGGAATGATTACCACTGATGAAGCCATCATGAGAGTTACCGTCAATGATGTCCGTCAGATCCTCCACAAACGTATCCAGGACCCGGAGCAATATAGCTGTATAGCTGAAGGGCTTAATGCGGCCCCGGGCGCTGCCAGCGGTAAAGTAGTATTCGATCCCGCAGAGGCTGTTAACCAGGTTCGCCGGATAGCTCAGCCCTTGATTCTGGTGCGTAAAGAGACCAGCCCGGATGATATACAGGGTATCGCGGTGGCGGCTGGAGTGTTGACCCAGCGCGGCGGTCTAACCTCTCATGCCGCGGTTGTGACCCGCGGTATGGGCAAGCCCTGTATTTGCGGCGCGGAAGGAATAGAAATAGATATTGAGAAGAAATGCTTTACCGTCGAGGGTCAAGTTATCAGGGAAGGGGATGAAATTACGGTTGATGGCACCACCGGCAAGGTTTACGTCGGTAGCCTGCCCCTTTCCGATGCCAAGTTTACCCCGGAACTGGAAGAGCTAATGCAGATCGCCAACGGCTTTAAAAGACTGGGCGTAAAAGCCAATGCCGATACCCCGGCAATGATAGCCAAGGCCATTAGCTTCGGCGCTGAAGGAGTTGGTCTCTGCCGTACCGAACGCATGTTCAATGCTCCCGAGCAACTGGTGGCGATCAGGGAGTTTATTCTGGCCGAAGATCCGGAAAAGAAAACCCAGGCCATCGAGCGTTTGGGTAAAATGCAGGTTGCTGATTTCACCGCTCTCTTCAAAGAACTGAATGGCGTGCCCATTATCATTCGTTTACTGGATTTGCCTCTGCATGAATTCCTGCCGGATGAATCTGAGGTTACCGACCCTAAGATTAAAGAAAGAATTGCCGACCTTAAGGAAACCAACCCCATGCTGGGTCATCGGGGAGTAAGATTGGCAATCACCGCTCCCGAGATATATATTATGCAGATCAAAGCTATTCAGGCTGCTTTAAAGCTGGTCCCGGCGGATGTCTCGATCATGGTACCCCAGGTTATCACTGCCCAGGAAGCGCTAAAAGTTAAATCTATGCTGCAAGAGTCCAGGATCCGTTTTGGTGTAATGATGGAGACCGTACGTGCCTGTATGAGGGCCGGCCGCCTGGCGCGTGAGGTGGATTTCTTCTCCTTCGGCACCAATGATTTGACTCAGGCGGTGTACTCCTTTAGCCGGGAAGATGCCGAAAAGAAGTTTTTGCCTGCTTACCTGAAAATGGGTGTATTACAGGAAAACCCCTTTGAAATACTGGATGTCAAGGGTGTCGGCCGATTAATGGAAACGGCGATATTCTGGGCCAGAAGGGCCAAGAGGGAGATCGAGATAGGCGTTTGCGGAGAACAGGCCGGTGAACCCAAGTCGGTCAGGTATCTCCACGGCATCGGGGTTGATTACGTCAGCTGCAGTCCTTTCCGCATTCCGATTGTCAAACTGGTAGCCGCCCAGATCGCGATTCAGGAAAAAGCCAACGCGGTGCTCAGTGAGCAGTTTTTCCCGATCAACAGTTGAGACCTGATTCGCCTAAATACAGAGTGCGCAAAACTGATTTCAAGTTTATGAGCTTAATTTCAGTTTTGCGCATTTTAATATAAAAATATAGTTTAGATATTTATAAACAAAGAAGCTTCTTTCCCGGACATATTCGAAATATCGCAATGCACAAGCCTTGATCCTGAACAGCAAGATCACGTATGGCCGGTAGAGTGTGATGCCCCTGTTTTTTCAGCGCAGGGTTAAGAGTTGTAAGCAATTAAGGTTATAGGGTCTACAACCCAACCCAGCACTGAGATGCTTCACTACGCTTCAGCATGATAACGGAGTTGTCACTTTTAAGTTTGAGCAGAAGAATGAACTGAATTTTGAAAAGAGGCAACCCTTGATATTGGATATCGGGGGCTTGCTGTCACCGCTTGATGCCGTGTTGATAGGGCCAAGTCGGAGGGAATATAATTAATTACCCTGTAAACGTAATTCGGAAGGACCCACCTCGATCATGGGCTTCACAAAACTTCTTGTCCCCATCCGGATACAACTTATTAGAATTAGTCATCGTATGAAGAGGGATACTAAAATATGAAACTACTTTTCCGGCTTGCTAAAGAAGCCATGAAGTATCGGGCGCTGTATATCGTAGCTATCCTGGGTACTATCTCCTTAACCGTGATCAATCTGGTCGCTCCGCGTCTGCTGTCGCAGATGGTTTCAATTGTTTCGTCCGGGATGGACCGGTCTGCTTTAAACAGCATAATCCAGCTGGCTTTGATTTTGCTGGGTTTGTACGCTTTGCGCATCGTATTCAGATTTTTATCCAACTATCTGGCGCATAAAGCCGCCTGGGTACTGGTGCAGGAACTGCGCATCAAGGTTTATGACAAGCTTCAGTCTTTTTCTATGGGTTATTATCACAACAAACAGACCGGCGACTTGATGAGCCGCATTATCACCGATACCGAAACCTTTGAACAGCTTTATGCTCATATCATTCCGGAATCGATAACCAATGCCCTGACCGTACTGGGGGTTACCGGTATATTGCTTTTTATCAACTGGAAACTGGCGTTACTTACCATCATCCCCATTCCCTTCATCTTGCTGGCAGGCTGGTTATTTACCACTAAAGTGAGGCCCAATTTCCGCAAGATGCAGAAAGCCAGAGGCGAGTTGTCAGCCCAGTTGCAAGACAATTTTTCAGGGATGCATGAAACTCAGGCTTTCAGCCAGCAGGACCGGGCCTCCCGGCAGGTCACTGAAAAAGCGACCAAGGTTACTACCAGCCTGTTGTACGCTTTGAAACTGTCCGGCATCTTCCATCCCGGCGTAGAGTTTTTAACCGCGCTGGGAACGGTTATCGTAGTCGGCTTCGGCGGCTATTTTGCCTTTGTCGGCACTATCAACGTGGCGGATATCGTGGCTTTTCTTTTATACCTGGCCCTGTTTTATGCTCCCATTACCAGTGTGGCCCAATTGCTTGAAAATGCCCAGCAGGCTATTGCCGGAGCCGAGCGGGTAGTTGAAATTCTGGATACTCCCCAGCCTATCCCGGACACCGCCAACGCTGTGGCGATTAAAGATGTCAAAGGCTATCTCGAATTTGATCATGTTTCTTTCAGCTATTCCAGCGATGTTCCCCTGCTGGATGACATCTCCTTCAAAGTCGAACCCGGACAAATGGTGGCTTTTGTGGGCGAAACCGGGGTGGGGAAAACCACGTTGACCCAATTGATCTCGCGCTTCTATGATCCGACCGGCGGCAGAATTTTACTGGATGGTATAGATATTCGCAGGATTACCCAGGATTCACTTCACCGTAACATTGCGCTGGTTTTTCAGGATACCTTTTTATTTAACGGCACAATTGCCGAGAATATCGCCTTTGCCCAGCCGGACTCCTCACAGGAGGCTATCGAGAACGCCGCTAAAATAGCGCGCATTCATGCTGACATTATGGAAATGCCTGATAAATACAATACCAGAGTGGGTGAGCGCGGCATGCGTCTTTCAGGCGGACAAAAACAGAGGGTGGCTATAGCCCGGGCGGTATTGTGCAATTCACCGGTCTTGATCCTTGACGAGGCTACGGCTTCGGTGGACGTTGAGACAGAAGCTTATATACAGGAATCCTTGCAGGAATTGTCCGGCACCAAAACAATTTTCGCGATTGCGCATCGACTTTCAACCGTCAGAAAAGCGGACCTTATTCTGGTACTGGAAGAAGGTAAAATCGTCCAGCGGGGAAATCATGATTCGCTGATCGTCCAGGAAGGGATCTACCGCAGAATGTGCCGTATCCAGGAGGCGGGCTCCCGCCTGTCAATTAACTAATTAACTGATGGTTATTGGTCGGTCTTCAAGGGCAAGTTAAAGGTCAAATATTTCTTTAACCTGATAAACTCCGCAAACTATGGAGTTCTTTCCAAATTAAAAACTTAATTTGGATTCTCCAACATTTAGTTAACACAGGCTCAAATGAGCAAAAATAATTCACCCAAAATGATTATCTAAAAGGCTAGTATATTCATTATCTTGTAGGTATACTAATTACAGAATATTATAGATTCAGGTAATTTTAGGTGTTTTAACTATGAAAATAAAATTACTTAACGTATTATTATTGGCTGGTTTATTTTCAATCTTGAGTATCCTGACTATAGCTGAGCCTTGCTACGCCAATCCTGTAGTGGTTATTGGTTCATCGTATTCAACTGATATGTTCTGGGTTTTGTGGATTATCTGTCCCCTGATTGAGGCTTTAATTATAACGTTGCTATTAAAACTAAGATTTAAATACCCCGGAAAGCCGCTAAAACCGTTTCTGATAATTACGCTTTTAAACCTGATTACTATTCCGATTACCTCTATCCTGGGTATGTTATTGGTCTTATTAATCTATGATTTATCTAAAGCGAGTTTTCATTCGATTTATCAGTTTGCGTATATCGCTGAATTATTCCCTCTTATCGTAGAGTTTTTCGTCCTGCGATGGTTATTTGCCAATTTTAACAAACAGGGCTTTTTATCTAAACCGGTAAAGGACGGATACACATTTTTGTTAACTCTTGGCGTAAATATAATCACATTTTTGCTGGGCTTTATTTTTTATAATTATTGGCCGACTATCTGGTAACATTAGGAAACCCGAAGATTTTTTTATTAAAGCCATCGCGTAACAATAACGCAAACATTGTAAATTTATATCGATGTTTATTGGTTTGCAGGAGTTAAGTAATAATTATTCAGTTTCAGGTTTTGAGTTAAAGTAGTAAAATAAATTGTATATTGAAAATGCTTAGTCCTCGTTGCCTGATTTGGAGCGAGGGCTTTTTGCTTGCAACGGGCAGTTTTTCTATTCTCAACCGGCACTGGTACAGGGGAAAATGTCAATTCGGGGCCCGTCTCCTATAAGAGACCATAATCAAAGCCGGGACTTCAATTGCAGGTTGTGCCTACTATATAGCTGCTTTTGAGGACTGATCTGATGAGAATCCCAAAGTTGAAAATGACAAGATTGTTGCTGAAATCAGAGTTAGTGGTGGATATGGGAATAAAGTATTCGCTCAAAGCGCTTTAAGTGAAATATCAATAAGATCGCCTTATTAAGATTGTTTTTTAGAAGAATACAGGTATACAACACCCCCGCCCGGCTGCCTGCAGAGGGTCAAAAAAGCCGGCCGATGGGTTATAATATAGGCATACCCCTTTATATAAAATACAGTCGTTCTTCCCCGTTCAGCCTTATGTCAAACCAGTAAAGATACTTGACAATTTAGTCTAAAGGTGTTAATTTGAAAGTATGTTAGCAGTCATTCCTTTCGACTGCTAACGGAGGCTAAAATGCTCAGTCCGAGAACTGAAACGATACTCAAATCTATTGTGAACTGGTATATCGACCATGCTGTGCCGGTCTCATCCCAGGTGCTGGTCCATGATTATGAGCTGGGCGTCAGTTCGGCCACCGTGCGTAATGAGATGATGCTGCTTGAGCAGCAGGGCTATATCTTCCGCCCGCATACCTCGTCAGGCAGTGTTCCCTCGGACAAGGGCTACCGTTTTTATGTAGGTTCGCTGGAGGAATGTAATTTACCGCTCGCCGAACAGCGCATGATAAGCCATTTGTTTCATCAGGTGGAAGGCCGGCTGGACGAATGGCTGAGCCTGGCGGCCAGTGTTATCGCCCGACTTGCCAGAAACACCGCGGTGATAACGGTGCCCCGCCAATCCGATGCCAGATTCAAGCATATCGAGCTGGTTTCGATACAGGGCAATACTGTCTTGCTGGTGCTGGTTATGCGAGGTGCCAGGATCAAGCAACAGCTTTTAACTCTGGCCCATCCGGCTACCCAGGAGGAATTAACTGCAATCTCCGTACGTCTGAACCGGGAAATGGAGGGCAAGACCAAAGAAGAGATAAGGAATCTGGTCTTTGAAGGTAGCGAGCTGGAACTGCTCATGCGGGACAATCTGATAAAAATAATGCAGGGCGAAGACGACCAGGGTTTCAACAAGACTTATATAGAGGGCCTGCATTTTATGCTCAGTCAGCCGGAGTTCAGTCATAATGACAGGACTCTGGCGGTTATGGAATTGCTTGAGCGGCGGGCTATGCTGGGCACGCTTCTGCCCCAGCTGCAAAAAAGCGGTCAGGTGATGGTGGTGATAGGCAATGAGAACAAGGCTGAGGTGGCGCGGGATTGCAGTCTGGTAATCAGCCAGTATGGTTTGCCGCAGGAAGCCTCAGGCACAATCGTGGTGGTCGGTCCGACCCGTATGGCCTATCCCAGAGTTATTTCATCAGTCAGCTATTTATCATTATTGCTCAGTCATCTGGTGGCTGAACTGTACGGTGTCAACACCTTTGCCGGTAATGAGCACGAGAGTATGAATTAAGGAGCGAGCAGTGGCAGAGAGGGGACCTGAAATGGATAACACTCCGGAAACATCCACGGAAGAGGTTATCGCAGAATTAAAGCGTGAGCTGGCCGAGGAAAAGAGTAAAGCAGAAAACAATTTGGCCGGCTGGCAGCGGGCTCAGGCTGATTTCGTGAATTACAAGCGGTTTGTCGAACAGGAGAAACAGGAAACCAGCCGTTATGCCGCAACCAATGTGATATTGAGTTTTTTACCCATTCTGGATGATTTCGATCGGGCTATAGAGCATATCCCGGAAGAAGAAAAGAAAAAAAGCTGGCTGGAAGGCTTTTTACTCATTCAGAAAAAATTTAAGGACATTCTGGAAAAACAGGGCATCAGCGCTATAGAATGTCAGGGTGCGGAATTCGACCATAACTGTATGGATGCTATAACCTGTATGCCGGGTAAAAAAGATATCGTGCTGCAGGAAATTGAAAAAGGTTATAAATTGAATGATAAAGTAATTCGCCCTGCTAAAGTTATTGTGGGCGGCGGCGAAGAGTCTAACAAGGAGGAGTAATCACATGTCCAAAGTGGTTGGAATTGATCTGGGAACTACCAAAAGTGTAGTGTCCGTTATGCAGGGCGGGGAGCCGGTGGTTATTACCACTTCGGATGGAACCCGGGCCTTACCCTCTGTTGTAGCGGTAAGCAAGAACGGCGAGAGATTGGTTGGAATGCTGGCTAAACGCCAGGCTATCGTTAATCCCGAAAATACCATTTACGCTATTAAACGTTTCATGGGACGTAAATGGGATGAACCGGCCGGACGTGAGTTGCCGGTTGAAGAAGATGCCAAGCGCAAGACTTATAAAGTGCAGCGCGGCTCTAATAATGAAGTCAAAGTGGTCATGGGCGGTAAAGAGTACAGCCCGCAGGAAATTTCGGCTATGATTCTGGGTAAGCTCAAAGCCGATGCCGAAGCCTATCTGGGCGAAAAAGTAACTGAAGCTGTAATTACCGTTCCGGCTTATTTCAATGACAGCCAGAGACAGGCCACTAAAGATGCCGGGACCATCGCCGGATTGAATGTTTTGAGAATCATTAATGAGCCTACGGCGGCGGCCCTGGCTTACGGTCTGGATAAAAAGAAAGAGGAAACCGTGGTGGTCTATGACCTGGGCGGCGGTACCTTCGATGTCTCCGTCCTGGAGCTGGGTGAAGGTACTTTCCAGGTTAAATCCACGGCCGGCGATACCCATCTGGGTGGTGAGGACTTCGACCAGAGAATTATGGACTGGCTGTGCGATGAATTTAAAAAGGACCAGGGCGTCGACCTGCGTCAGGACAGAATGGCCCTGCAGAGACTGAAGGAAGCTTCCGAGAAAGCCAAGATCGAGCTTTCCAGCGTTCAGCAGACTGAAATCAATTTGCCCTATATCACTGCGGACGCCAGCGGCCCCAAACATATGAATATCACTTTGACCAAAGCCAAACTGGAACAGCTGGTCATGGACCTGGTGGATAAGTCCCTGGTGCCCTGCAAACAGGCTTTGCAGGATGCCGGAATCACGGCTGCCCAACTGGATGAAGTCATTCTGGTTGGTTCACAGACACGTATGCCGCTGGTACAGCAGAAAGTCAAACAGTTCTTTAACAAGGAGCCCAACCGGGGCGTCAACCCGGAAGAGGTAGTATCAATCGGTGCGGCCATCCAGGGTGGTGTTTTGAAGGGTGATGTGAAGGATGTTCTGTTGCTGGATGTAACTCCTTTGACACTGGGTATCGAAACAATGGGCGGTGTGGCGACACCTTTAATCCCGCGTAATACCACCATCCCGACTTCCAAGAGCCAGGTCTTCAGCACTGCGGCCGATAATCAGCCCAGCGTGGAAATCCATGTGCTGCAGGGCGAACGTCCGATGGCGCAGGACAACCGGACTCTGGGCAAGTTCATGCTGGACGGTATTTTACCGGCTCCGCGCGGAATGCCTCAGATCGAAGTTACTTTTGACATCGATGCCAACGGCATCCTGAATGTTAAAGCTCATGATAAAGGCACCGGCCGCGAGCAGAAAATTACCATTCAGTCTTCCAGCGGTCTGAAGAAAGAAGAGATTGAAAAGATGCAGCAGGAGGCTGCCGCTCATGCGGCTGAAGATACCAGGCGTAAAGAGGAAGCCGAAGTAAAGAATACGGCCGATTCGCTGGTCTATCAGTCCGAAAAACTGGTCAAAGATAACAAGGATAAAATCCCGGCTGAACTGGCCAGTGAAGTCGAAGGCAAAATTGCCGCTCTGCGTTCGGCCATCCAGTCCAACGACCTGGAGAGTATGAAGAGTGCCACTCAGAGCCTGAATGAGGCCATGCAGAAGATCGGGCAGGCTGTATATCAATCACAGCAGCAGTCCGGTCAGCAACAGCAGCCGCCTCCTCCACCCCCCGAGGGACAGTCTGACGGCGGGCAACAGCCGCCTCCCGGTAATGACGGCGGCGGACAGGGTACTGTTGAAGGCGAATTCAGAGAAGTATAGAGATATAATGATTAAGAGGCTCAACCAAGCGGTTGAGCCTCTTTTTGTTTACGCAAGTTCCGAACTGTCAGGCCCCTCTGACTAATCTTTGGCGGCAGAGCGGCGGCGGACTTCCAGCGCCATGGCCGGGCCGTCGATGCTCATCGGGCAGCGCTGTTTGCAGCGCCCGCAGGTCAGGCAACTGTAAGCGATAGCGGCGGCCTTCTCCGGTTTCATACTGATGGTGGCTGCCCAGGTCGCTCCGTTGGTGGCGAAATACTTATCGCCGAAATGGCCGGCGGTCAAACCAAAGACCGGGCATTCGTAAAGGCATCCGCCGCATCTCAGGCAGTACAGGGCCTGGCTGAGCACCGGGTCTTTAGCCAGTTCGGTGCGGCCGCCGTCCAGGAAAATAACGTGCAGTTCTTTAGGACCGTGAGCGCCGTAGGTGGTGGTTTTTTCGATGTCTCCAGTCTTGGAAGGGCTGGAAATGAGACTGACATAACCCGGCACGGTATAGTTGGCGTAACGCCAGGTGACCTCGGCTACCTTGTAGGCATCCTGGAGGGTGGGTACCAGCTTTTCCATACCTATGATGGCGATGTGTATTTTGGGCAGTGAAGTAGCCAGTCGGATGTTACCTTCGTTTTCGATCAAGAACAGGGTACCGGTATCGGCTGCCACTACATTGGCCCCGCTCATGCCGATATCGGCTTTGATATATTTTTCACGCAGCAGGTTGCGGGCGACTTCCACCAGTCCGGCGATATCGTCGGCAGGTAACTCCTGCCCCGTCAGTTTGGAAAATAGTTTGGCTACGTCCTCCTTGGGCACGTGGATGGCGGGTGAAAGGATGTGCATGGGCCGCGAGCCCAGTTTTTGAATAATAAATTCTCCCAGGTCGGTCTCGTATACTTCATTGCCGGTCTTTTCGAGATGTTCACGCAGCTCGATCTCTTCAGCTGTCATGCTTTTGCCTTTGACGATAAGCTTGCCCGTGCCCACCAGTTTGTCTACGATATTGAGACAGTCGTCAACGGTTTTGGCGATATAGGCCTTCCCGTGATTGTATTCAATGGACTCACAGGCCTGTTGAGCCAGCTTCTCCATATTGGCTGCGGCCTGTTTTTTAATGACTTGGACCTCTTTGGCCATTTCAATGGTATGCGGAAAGCGCCGGAGTGCTTCATTGACGTTATTGCGGTAGCTGGTGATCGCTCTTTCCAGGGCCAGCTTGATCCGTTCGTTTTCAGCGGCATCCATAATTTCTTTGCGGTATTCTTTTGATTCGGACAATTGCGCTATCCCTCCATAGACATGGCTACTACCTGGGCCAGGTCCAGAACGGCCACGTTTTCTATTTTTAAAGCCTTAAGACCGGTCTTTAACTGCATTATACAGCCCGGGCATTGGGTAACCAGTAAATTGGCGCCGGTCTTCACGAGCTCTTTGACCCTGTTTTTTGCCAGCATTTCGCTCATTACAGGATAGACTGCTTCAAAACCACCGCCCCCGCCGCAGCAGGTCGCGAATTCGCATTTGGTCCATTCCGGTTCCAGCAGTTCGAGATTGCCGATTGATTGCAAAATAACACGGGGTTCGGTCACGATGCCCAGGTAACGTGCCATCTGGCAGGGGTCGTGATAGGTCGCCTTAACCGTTGTGGGAAATTTCAATTTCAGATTGCCCAGGTTTTCAGCTACCACCTGTGAAAAATGTTTGACTGTGATGTTCTGGCTGCCGTCGCCGGACAATATCAGGTTTTTAAGCGTATAGGTGCAGGACGGTACGATGCTGATTATTTGCCGGATGCCGGCGGTGCTTAATTTGCCGTTTACCTGCTCAGAGTTTTGTTTGAAATCCCGGGCCGCTCCCATAAAGTGCAGTATGCCCCCGCAGCAGGGCTCGTCTTCAGCCAGATAGGCCGGATTCAAGCCGATTTTGCGCAGTACCGCTACAGCATCTCTCAGAGGATGGCCGTCTTCACCGCTGCCCAGACCCAGTGCAGCTAGGAAAGCACCGTCCAGCTTGAGCTTTTTTTGCAGTTCGGCGACGGCCATGGCATTATCCACTCCGATGAAACTTTTATCCATCAGCCGGATAAGTTTCATCAGCGCTTCCAGTTTGCTGTCGAACTGGTAGCCGCAGCCGGCGAAGAAAAGGGTCTCTCCGCTGGAAGGTAAGTCGAGTCCTCTGGCCCATCTGGCGCCTTCTTTTTTGGAAACGCCCATGATATTGTCATGCTTTTTGATGTTATCAGCCAGGTATTTAAGGCCCGGAGGAACCAGTGACTTATTGCTCATATTACGACCTTTTCCGCAACTAACGGGTTTATTAATTTTATTATACCCAGATATGCGGCAGAAGTGAATTTAGGACGCTGCAAGACCCGTACTAACGAGCCTGTATCTCCTGGCGGTTGGGAATTTTATGCAGGAACGGCAAACAGGACAATATCAGTATGCCCAGCATCAAGAATGAGATCAGGAACCCGCTGCTCATAGTGCCGGAGGACTGTACTATAACGGTTATGACTGCGATAAAAATAGCACCGCCGCTCTGACGGAACATGCTGCCCAGGCCGCTGAGAGTGGAGGTTTTTTCGGGCATGATGTCCACTATGGCGTTGAGCAGGGCCGGTGAAACCACACCGAAAGCCACACCTGAAACGAAGCCCAGCAGACACATCAGCGTGAAATCGCTGATATGGAGACCTCCCAGTGAGAATCCGTGAGGCTGAATGGCCATCAGGATAGTGGAAGCGGATATCAGGATAGTACCGGTCAGGATTTGTTTGCGGTAGCTCCAGCGCGTCACCATGAAACTGGCGGTTACGGAGGCCAGAATGTTACCTGCCGAGCGTACTCCCAGGATAATACCGCTGTGATAGGTGGTCATAGCGTATACCGAGGTTATAAAAAGCGGTATCAGGGAGGAAAAACTGAACACGGAAGAGCCGAATATGAAGTTATAGAAATTGACTGAAAGAAAAGGCTGCCGGCCCATCAGCGGCGGGTCTACAATAGGCTCTTTG
>DAOUFH010000133.1:0-4207 GCA_034429955.1 Dehalococcoidales bacterium | reverse complement strand
GGATGAACTGAAAGACCTGGAATACAGCGTGGATGTACTGACTCAACCGGTACCGGTCAAGAGCCTTAAAGACCTGAATGCCAAAAAATACGGTGTGATTGTGCAGTCCGGCTACCGGCGCGGCCTTTTGTTGCCGGACCTGGAGGGAGTGGATACTCCCGAGCAACAGATAGAGATCTGCCGGCAAAAAGGCGGCATAGGCCCGGATGAAGCGGTTAAACTCTACCGTTTTGAAGTGAAAAGGTATAAATAAGCTGCGAACAGCGAATAGCACATAGCTAATTGCCGTTAGCCATATCCCATATGCAAATTACTAAAAACGAAAAACCAACAACGAAACACGAAAAACTACAGCCGTGCTGGTAAGCCGGCTGTAAGTAGAGTAGAATATTTGTACTAATATTGAGATGAGCAGGTAAAGTGGACCTTTTCGAGCATAAAGCCCGGGAACAAATTGAGAAAGAAGCCCCTTTAGCCGCCCGGATGCGCCCCAGAACACTGGCCGAATTCGTGGGACAGGAGCATATCATAGGGCAGGGCAAGGTGCTGCGCCGTGCGATTGAGTCCAACCAGCTGCCTTCAATTATACTGTGGGGGCCGCCCGGCAGCGGCAAAACCACCCTGGCCAATATCATTGCCAATTCCACCAACTCCCATTTCAGCCCGGTCAGCGCCGTCAGCGCAGGGGTGGCCGATTTAAGAAAAATAGTGGAAGAGGCCCGCGAAAGACGCCGCCTTTACCAGCAGAAGACCATCCTGTTTATCGATGAAATTCATCGTTTTAACAAGGGGCAGCAGGATGCCATTCTGCCGCATGTCGAGGACGGTACGGTCACTCTGATAGGCGCTACCACGGAAAACCCCTCTTTTGAAGTTAATACCCCGCTGCTGTCACGCAGCCGGGTCTTTGTTTTGAATCCTCTCAGCGATAAGGAAATCGGCCTTATTCTCAAGCATGCCTGGCAGGATAAAGAGCGCGGCCTGGGAGAGATGAATGTTGTCCTGCCCGAGGATGCCCTGGAACATTTGACGGTGATGGCCGGACACGATGCCCGCACTGCCCTGAATGCGCTGGAAATGGCGGCGCTGGTCACTCCGCCGGATGCCGAAGGCAAGCGCGTGATCACCCTGGAAACCGTTGAAGATGCCTTCCAGCACCGGGCCTTGCAGTATGACCGGGCCGGTGAGCAGCACTATGACCTGATATCGGCTTTACATAAATGTATGCGCGATTCCGACCCGGATGCCACGCTTTACTGGCTGGGACGGATGATAGAGGCCGGAGAAGACCCCTTATATGTAGCCCGGCGCATTATTCGCTTTGCCACAGAAGATGTGGGACTGGCCGATCCGCAAGCCCTGATGGTGGCTATGGCCGCCCAGCAGGCGGTGCATTTTCTGGGTTTGCCGGA
The DNA here is from genome assembly GCA_034429955.1 of Dehalococcoidales bacterium. Taxonomy (GTDB): domain Bacteria; phylum Chloroflexota; class Dehalococcoidia; order Dehalococcoidales; family UBA3254; genus DATIKD01. The sequence goes on along the minus strand of DAOUFH010000133.1, from coordinate 2,795 downwards.
AGGCAATCTGGCCCTGGCTGAAGCGGCAGTTTATATGGCCACTGCTCCCAAAAGCAACTCCCTTTATACCGGCTATTCCAGCGTGCAGTATGAGATTCGCCACGGTTCCAATGACCCTGTGCCCCTGCATTTGAGGAACGCCGTTACCAACCTGATGAAAGACCTGGGTTACGGCAAGGGCTACAAATATGCCCATAAATTTGAAGGGCATGTGGTGGACCAGCAGCATCTGCCCGATTCCATGAAAGGCAAACGCTTCTATAACCCGGGCCAGCTGGGGTATGAAAGACAGATAGTTGCCAGGATGCAGGAGTTACGCCGCAAGATTGCAGAACAGAAACAACAAGAGTAGCTCCAAGCTGATGGCGATTACCTTTCAGACCATCCCGTTTCTGTGCTCTTTAAAGATGTGGCCTATACCAGGGCAACTCCGTTTTCTCCGGCCATTCGCTGTGCTCCACTTCAGCCTACGCCGTATTTGACTATCTGTACCTTTTCGGTGGTTATCAGCCCGTTTTTAACTGCCGGAGCGATGATAGGCAGTATGCGTTCGATATTTTGCGGTGTGTCAATAACCTCAACCACTATCGGCAGGTCCTGGCTTAGCTGCAGAATATGAGCGGTCTTGATCTGGCTGTTGGCGCCGTAGCCCAGGATTCCCCGCAAGACAGTGGCTCCGCAAAGCTTCTCTTTGCGCATGGTTTCCACCAGCCACTGGTAAAGCACTTTACCTTCATGTTTGTCGGCCTCGCCGATAAAAATTCTCATTAAGACCTGTTGTCCGCTTAACTCGATCATCCGATTCCTCCTGCTGCCACTTTACCCAGGGCCAGTCCGATAAAAGTGCCGGTCAGGCACAAAGCCAGATTGGCTACGATATTGAGAGAGGCCAGTAGCCAGGCCCCGTCCTGTAAATACCTGACTGTTTCGTAACTGAAAGTTGAGAAGGTAGTAAAGGCACCCATAAAACCAATGGTGGCCGCGATGCGCAAAGAACGCGGAATAATGTCCGTGCTGAGGCCAAGCTGCATCAGAAAACCTATCAGCAGTGAACCCAGCACGTTGACCAGCAGGGTGCCGTAAGGAAAACCGGCCCCGGTCAGTCTTTGCGTCAGTCCGCTTAATCCGTAGCGGGAGAGGGTGCCCAGTGCTCCCGCGATAGCTAAATATAATATCTGCATAATAACTCCTAAAATAAGTTATTCGTTACTCGTTGTTCGTTGTTAGTGTTACCTGTGCCTTGAACTATTGTGTTAGCTATGTCATGAACCAATTATAATTTCTAACTTCTAAAAGCTAAGGGCTAAACGCTATTTGTCATCTTCCACCTGTTAGTTGTCATTCTGAAGCCTCATCCCGGGGAGGCTGAAGAATCTGGTGAGGTGGGGTTCTCTACAATAAATTCATAACCCTGATCAGGTCAATTACTAATTACTTGTAACGAAGAACTAATAACTAATTTGACTCGATTCCGCCTTCACTTTCTCATTATCATGCCCCGAATCGATGAAACCCCAGGGTAAAGTCTTATCGACCTCCCACTTTTGATGTGCGAAGTAGCTGACATCTACCTGATGTTTGTCCAGCGTTGCTTTCCATTCCGGCAGCGATTCATGGCTGATATCTGCCAGCACCGCGGCCAGTTTCTCATCCCCGCGCGAAAGTACCGCCTGAACTTCACTCCAGGCCGGGCTTTCATGATTTATTTTGACGCCCTGCCGGCTCAGACGGTTTTTAATATAACTCAGCCTCTCCTGCAAAACTCCCAGTCCGGCCATCGGCAGCCATTGAAATACGGTGCCAGCTTTGGGCACAAAGGGTGAAATATTCAGGGTCAAACGGGTTTTGGCTCCGGCTTGTTCAATCAGAGCTTTGGCGCGCAGTGTCAGGTCGATAATAGCTTCGATATCACTGTCTTGTTCCTGCGGCAGGCCTATCATAAAATATAGTTTTAGCTGCTGCATACCGGCCCGGGCCGCCTGCTGTACTGCTTCCAGTATCTGGGCTTCGGAGATGCCTTTTTTAATCCGTTGGCGCAGGCTTTCACTGCCGGCCTCCGGCGCCAGCGCGACTGAACGCAGTCCGCCTTTGACCATCATTCGCAGCAGTTCCTGATTTAATGAAGTGATGCGCAGGGAACTGATCGAAAATTGGGCGCCTTTTTCCAGCAAGCCGGACAGCAGGGTTTCTATTTCCGGATGGTCGGTCACAGCCGGTCCCACCAGCCCCAGACGTTTGCGGTATTTCAATCCGTTATCAGCCTGCTCCAGCAGTGAACCGATGGAGCGGAAGCGCATCGGGCTGAAGGTGCAGCTTACCAGGCAGAAACGGCAATTGTGCGCGCAGCCCCTTTCGGTCTCCATCAGGTAAAGATCACCCAGTTCGGTATCGCGGCTCAAGACCACTGAACCTACCGGGGCACTGTCCAGGTCCGCCAGCCACTGCCGTTTGACCGGCTGGTTTTTACCCAGCCGGGGCACCCAGACTCCGGGGATCTCTGAAATAGCCTGCAGCAACTCCGAACGTTTGGCAGAAATAGACCCCTTCACCAGCGGTAGCAGGCGGGGCAGGATAGCCTCAGCCTCACCAATGCACAAACAATCAAAAAAGGGGGCTACCGGCAGCGGATTGGCGGTGATGCAGGGGCCGCCGGCTATAATCAGAGGATAACTTTCATCCCGTTCTTCAGAATACAGGGGGATGCCGCTGGATTTGAAGATAGGGGCCAGATTTAAAAAATCGATTTCGTAGTTAAGTGAAAAAGCCGCTACCGCATAATCGGTAAGAGGCCGCTG
>DAOUFH010000132.1:0-2681 GCA_034429955.1 Dehalococcoidales bacterium | reverse complement strand
GAGAAAGACGATACGTTATGTGTTGATGCTAGGCAGTTATTTTTGACCGAAGATGGATTACAACAAAATTGGCCCCATTTTCTACAGGGCTTAAGTGATATTAAGAAAGAGATAGCCTCCCAATACGGACGACCCAGGTTAAAAATACATGGAAGTAAGCACCTCACCGCGGCTTTTCTAGTTGGAAGGGTATTTTCTCCATTTCAATTGGCAATAAAACAAGGCGACGACCTTTGGATGAGCGACGGCCATTGCCAATCTAGTTCATGCCAAATTGAAACACTTAAAGGGCATAAGGATTCCTCTGACTTGAGTATAGAAGTCAGTATAACAAAGAGAGTATCATCAGGAGTCGATCGCACAATCTCCCCAAAATTCCGACCATGTAATAGAATTCAATGCGCAATAAACGAAAACCTGATTAAAATCGATGGTCCCGTTTGTAGAGATATAGTTCAAAAGATTACCAGTAAAATAACAAACACGGTGGGAGTTATGGACATTAAAACCATCCATATTTTTGCGGCAGTACCCCAAGGTCTTATGATAATGTTGGGTCGAGAGTTTGGGGCTTTACCCCCAGTACAATTATATGAGTATGATGGGAACAGGTACCTACCCAGTATTCTCGTACCTTCCGGTGCTCTTTAATTTCAATAGGTGATAAAAAGGGATTTAAATGGGAGAAAGCATATTTAGTGAAGGTGGTCTATACAACATTAAACGGACTGGAAAAGATGAATTTTCAATGCGAGTTGGTATTCCCAAAGATACAGATGGACTTATCGGCAGAGAGTGTCCTGACGATACATGTTCTCCTGGTTATTTCAAAGTTAAGCCAGGAACTGGTATCACTGACAACCATTTAAAGGCTTATTGCCCTTATTGCAGATCTGAGGAGGACCCCAATAGGTTCTATACAAAAGCTCAGATTGAATATACGCAACAAATAGTCCTTCATGAAGCAACAAAAGGGATAAATACTTCGTTTCAAAATGCTCTAGACCTCGGTCCTTCAGGAAAGAAATCCTATGGCAGTGGATTGTTATCTATTGAGATGAGCTTTAAGCCCGGTGATTTACCTCCTATACGGCCACCAATGGAAGAGGTACTTCGGCGTGACATCATATGTCCTGGCTGCGGTCTCGAACATGCCGTATTCGGTTTGGCTACCTGGTGTCCGGATTGTGGTCAAGATATATTTATTACCCATGTAACAAAGGAATTTGAGGCAATAACTAAAATGCTCGGAGATGTTAACAGGCGCAGAGACCTATTGGGAGCCCGCGTGGCCGCTCGTGATATTGAGAATGCTCTTGAAGACGTAGTATCGATTTTCGAAGCAGCCATGCGAGCTATGACTAGAAGAAAAATGAAGGAATTGGGATTGCCGGATCATCAGATACAAGAAAAATTAAGGAAAATAGGTAACAAATATCAGAATGTGGAATTAGCGCGGCAGGTCTGCGAAGATGAATTTAAAATCCAATTGCTCAATAATCTTGACTCAAAACAGATCGAGTCGTTTAGAATGGCGTTCGAGAAACGTCACCCCATTACCCATAACCTTGGGATAATAGACCGGAAATATTTGGAGAAAATACGTCTAGTTGAAACTGAAGGCAGAGATATCAACGTGACGCCTGAAGAGATAATTGTTACGATTGATTTAGGCACTCAAATCCTAAAACAATTACATGGCCAACTGTTTTTCAGTAAACCGTAGTTCGATTCCAATATTAAAGTTCAAACATCCTTGGCTGCATTAGTTCTTTTGTTTGTTTAATTTGCTCGTGTTGTTCCTGTCGCTGGACCTTGGCAGTCGCCTTCCGATGCTCGGACCTTACTCGGTAAATCCAGCGTTTCAGGGGCAGAAGGTGATAGTTCAGATCATAATCATCGAGTGTATCAAATCGCAAGTCGGTCGGCACCTCTTTTTTCAAAGTTGCCATTGTTTTGGTGAAACAGTACCGATAAACGCGGCACCAGTTTTCACTAATCGGTTGGGCTAGGCTAACAGTAGATAAATACCATGCTGCTTCCGCATCAGTTCCCAGAGGCTCACGATTCTCTTTAATCGCAACCATATTCTCAAGGAAACGTTGTATTTTGATGATACCAAGGAAGTCATCAGGCGGTTTATCATCTTCATAACCGGGCCAACAAACAATAGGATCACTGAGTGCGCCTACCAAGTCCGAAATCCAGCCATCAACTTTGGGGTCCATTTTATTAGCATTTGGAGAGTTAGTCATGTTATTCTACCTCCGACTTCGGCCTGGGACTATTCCAATCCCAGATAGCAGATTTACAGTTAGGCTGGATTCCTTTCGATTCCAGGATCCGGCAGCGTCTACCCAGTTCTTCCGCAGCGGCTTGCTCTCGCTCGTAAGCTCCCTTTCCGGTAAAACTGTAATGCTCCACCTCGACGCCTTTCCAGAATATATAGCCCTGATGGTCCCTTGTAAGATGCTCTACCCCATGCAACCAGGGCTTCTGATATTTTCCGGCCGTTACTTGAGCGTGTAACTCCCGAAAGGCGGCTTCACCTATTTCATTCAGGTGATCATTTACCCATTCCTGAACTAACCAGAGGTGATCCGGGTCCAGTTCCTCACCGTCATGAGTAGCCTGCAAGATAGCGATCGCCATCTCGCAGCGTGCGTCATCATTCTCCATAT
>DAOUFH010000131.1:0-18714 GCA_034429955.1 Dehalococcoidales bacterium | reverse complement strand
ACCGTATTTCGGTCAATCATGAAGGCTGCCTGGAGTGCGGTTCCTGCCGCGTAGGCTGCCCTTACCTGAATATCGATTGGAGATTCCCCAAGGGCGGATACGGTATCAGCCATAAATTCGGATAGCTTTTTGCTTCCCCATCTGTGTCACGGATTATAATACCCCGATTGAGAGCAGCGTTAGACTGCTATACCTCTGTATCGCCACCCGGTGACTGCCGGTTCCTATCAGCCGTATCAGACTGATTATCCGGCTTATCTTCATCAGTTTCACTCTGTGAGTCCTGTATACCTGCGGTCCGGCTGATATCAGCCGGGGGTTCAGGGGAAACCACCGGAAAGGTCTGCGGAATTTCAGGCTGCCAAGCCGCTTTAGGTTGCCTCTTGGGGCTTCTGAAGAACCGGTAGGTCTCGATGATGAAAGAGACTGCGAAGACCGCTATCATCAGCACGATAATGACCCTGGTAATAGTGGTTGCTGTGGATGAAGCCAGAGCAAAAGGGAATTGACGGTAGACTATATACAAGGCCAGTGCCGCTGAGGCATCGACTAAAAGCTGTATCAGATGGTAAAACCAGGCCGGTTTGAATAGTAAAAAGGCGAAATAACCAATGATCAAAACCCCGAAGACGATATTGATTGCCCACAGGCAGGAAATAAAGGAATCGGACAACTGGGTTATACCCATGTAGCGCAGGTTGTTAACTACGTACAGCAAAATAATGCTGACAGCCAGGACTCCGAAGATAGTGCCCTTGCCGGGAGTGTAGTCATCATTATTGAAAAATTTGACGATTTTATTGGTCATAACGCTTCCTGAACGCTGACTTAATTATAGCAATTCGACATCAATTAACCAATACTGAATTAAAGGCCGGGGTGTTTTTCAAAAAAAGAGACCGGATTTTGGTCCGGTCTCTTGAGCATTAGATGCAGAGTTTTATTTTCAGGCTTTCTCTACCTTAACGGCGCAGAACTTATATTCCGGTGTGCCGGAGATGGGGTCCAGTGCGTTATTGGTCAGGACGTTGGTGGGCACGTCCGGGAAGTGGAAGTTCATGTAAACGCTGCCTTTGGGTGAACTTGCGGTCACCTTGGCCTGGCAGCTGACACATCCTCTGCGTGAGCTTATCTTGACCATTTCCCGGTCTTTGATGCCCATCGCTGCGGCATCTTCCGGGCTGATTTCCACTCTCTCGGAGCCGTAGAGCTTCAACAGCCCCGGGACCTTATGAGTCATGGTGCCGGTATGATAGTGGTACAGATGCCGTCCGGTGATAAGTACCAGAGGATATTCCGAATCCGGTTGTTCGGCATCCGGCCGGTAGGTCAAAGGCACGAAATGCCCTTTACCTCTGGTGAATATCTTGGTATGCAGAATAGGCGTGCCGGGATGGTCCGGCGTAGGGCAGGGCCATTGCAAACCGCCTTGTTCCAGCCTGGCGTAGTTGATTCCGGCCATGCTGGGGGTCACTGCAGCGATCTCATCCCAGATATCTGAAGCATTCTTGAAGTCGAAGCCTTGGGCTCCCATCTTCCTGGCAACCAGGCAGACGGCTTCCCAGTCCGGTTTAGCCTGTCCGGGTGTCGGAACAGCTTTACGTACTCTCTGGACTCGTCTTTCGGTGTTGGTAAAAGTGCCGTCATCGGCAGCATAGCTGGCAGCCGGCAAGACCACATCCGCCAGTTTGGCGGTTTCGGACAGGAATATCTCCTGCACCACGAAGAAGTCCAGTTTCTTAAGAGCAGCGACGACATGGTGGGCGTCCGGTTCGCTCAGGGCAGGGTCTTCTCCAATCAGGTAGAAGCCCTTCATTTTGCCTTCATAGGCATCCTGATAAAGCTCGGTCAGTTTTTTACCGGGCCTGTCGCTGAGTTTGACTCCCCAGGCCGCTTCGAATTTCTTATGTACTTCAGGATTATCGACAGCCTGATAACCGGGATAGACGTTGGGCAGTGCGCCCATATCGCAGGCGCCCTGAACGTTATTCTGGCCGCGCAGCGGGTTGACACCGCTGCCCGGTTTGCCGATGTGTCCGGTTACCATAGCCAGGTTAGCCAGAGCCATAACTCCATCGGTACCGTGGCTGTGCTCAGTGATACCCAGTGTGTAAGCGATACAGCCGGGATTGGCCTGGGCGTACAGGCGGGCAGCCTTGACTATCAGGTCGCCGGAAACGCCGGTTATGCTGTAAACTTTATCCAGTGTATAGTCCTGGACGGCAGCTTTCAGGGCCTCGAAGTTTTCAGTTCTTTCGGCGATGAAAGCTTTATTTTCCAGTCCCTCATCCAGGATAACTTTAATTATTCCGTTTACCAAAGCCACATCCGTGCCCGGATTTAAACGCAGGAACAGCGTGGCGTACTGGCACATTTCTATTTCGCGCGGATTGACCACAATAATTTTGGTCCCGCGCCTGGCAGCCTGTTTCATCTCCAGGCCGATAATGGGATGCGCATGAGTCGGATTGGAGCCAACCAGCATTATGCAATCTGCATTGCTGAAATCGGCGACATAGTTGGTCATTGCGCCGCTACCGAACGTGGTGGCCAGACCGGCCACCGTTGGGGCATGTCAAACCCTGGCGCAGTTATCTGTATTGTTCGTCCCCAGCACCGCACGCGCGAACTTTTGAGCGACATAGTTGTCTTCATTGCTCGTGCGGGATGAGGAGATAACTGCCACCTCCTCCGGCTTGTAACCGGCGAATTTGGATGCAATCAACTCAATGGCCTCGTCCCAGGAGGCTTCTACCAGTTGCCCGTTTTTGCGGATCAAGGGTGTTTTCAGCCTTTCGGGACTGGCTACAAATTCCTGTCCGAATTTACCCTTGACGCAGACCTGTCCGCGGTTGGAAGGGCCGTTGGCCGGAGTAACCCGGACTATCTTGTCGTCTTTGACTTCCAGGTTTATCTGACAGCCTACACCGCAGTAGGGGCAGGTCGACTGGACTACCCGGTCGAAGTCACCTGTTTTTATAGCTGTCCGTTCCTGCAAAGCACCGGTCGGGCAGGCGTCCACGCAGGCTCCGCAGAACTGGCAATTGGCTTCTTCCAGGCTTTTCTGGCCTTCCGGTGTAATTACATAGCAGCGCAGGCAGCGCTGTGCTTCGGCCATGGCGGTGCGGGCCTCCCAGCCCTGCTCAACCTCCTCCATGGAGTGTTTACTGACTTCAGGATCGATGTGTTTAAGCTCGGCTAATTTTTCATCTACATCAAGTTCCGGCAGCAGTACGTCGGCTGCTTCCGGACTGACCAGCGATTCGGAAATATCGCCCCGTCCGCCCAGGAAACGGTCGATGGCCTCAGCGCCTTTACGTCCGGCTTGAATGGCTTCAATGACCGAAGCCGCTCCGCTGACGCAGTCGCCGCCGGAGAAGACACCCTTTTGAGCGGTCATCATAGCGCTGTTGACCTTGATAACGTTGCCTTTGCCCAGCTCCAGTTTATAGTCGGGATGGACATCCGGTCTCTGGCCGATAGCTACGAAGAGAGTATCGACTTCTGTGGCGAATTCCGATCCTTCGATAGGTACCGGACGCGGGCGTCCGGAAGCATCCGGCTCACCCAGTTTCATACGGGTGCAATAATATTTGATAGTAGCGCCGGACTTCTCCACTTTAGCCGGTGCTACCAGGTAGATTATCTCCACTCCTTCAGATAGGGCCGCTTCAATTTCTTCATCGGCGGCCGGCATTTCGGAACGGGTGCGGCGGTAGAACATGGTAACCTTTTTAGCGCCCAGCCTCAAAGACATGCGGGCGGCATCGATGGCGACGTTGCCGCCGCCGACCACGCCGACGCGCTCTCCTACCTGGACTTTTTCGCCCAGGTTGGCTTTACGCAGAAAATCGACTGCCTCACTGACACCGGGCAGGGTTTCACCCTCAATGCCGAGTTTCATACCCTGGTGACAGCCCAGTCCCAGGAAGACAGCGTCAAAACCCTCTTTCAGCAGGGCTTCGGCCGAGTTGATGCGGCTGTTGGTTTTGAGTTCGACTCCTGCATCGGTGATATCTTTGATTTCACCGTCCAGGATATCTCTGGGCAGTCTGTATTCAGGGATGCCCAGCAGCATCATGCCGCCGGCTTTGGGGGCGGCTTCAAAGGCCGTTACTTTATGGCCCAGCTTGGCCAGATAAAAGGCCGCGGTTAAACCGGCCGGGCCGGCGCCGACCACAGCCACCTTTTTCCCGGTGGGCGGTTTATGCCAGGACTGCTTTTTCCAGGAATCTCCGCCGTTGTCCGAGGCATAGCGCTTCAGCAGGCGGATATTCAGTGATTTATCAACTGCCTCACCTCTCTGGCAGGCTTTTTCACAGGGATGTATGCAGACCCGTCCCAGAGCACCCGGGAAGGGCACTTTCTCTCTGATGACAGCCAGCGCAGTGGCCGGGTTGCCCCTGGCGATGGCTCTGATGTAGCGTGGAATATCGATTCCGGCGGGGCAGGCCTTGTGACAGGGGTAGGCGAAATCTATAACTTTGGCCAGTCTGACCTCTTCACAGACCCTTACGCAGCGTTCGCACAAAATACACAGGTTGTGGTCTCTGACGAAGAAGGGGCTGTCCTCCCTTAGCGGTAGTTTTTTATCGATATAGGCCGGCAGTTCATTCACGCCGACGTAATCGATAATTTTTTGGAGGTCGCATTGATAGTTGGACACGCAGGCTGCACACTGCTGCTGCACGGCCTTTTTAGCTTCGGCGGGTGTGCATTTCACCGCGTTATCCTGAGTAGCGCAGGCATTAGGATGCCTGCGTAGAATGTCGGTCAGGCTGCGGCGTCTCTGAGACTGGATTTCAGGGGTATCGGTTTTAACTGAAAGATCAGGTTCGGCTTTTAAACTGCACGAACGTGTGATTTTACCGTTGACTTCTACCAGACAGAGCTGGCAGGCCATATCGGGCACGGACTCAGAAAGCGGCTTTAAACCGGGATAGTTGCACAGGCTGGGAATAAAGATTCCGGCATTTTTGGCGGCATCCAGAACCGTCATCCCGTTTTTAGTCTCGACTTTCTGCCCGTTAATCAGAATTTCGAACGTATCTGCCATTAGTTCTCCTTTTGATTAACTTAGCGTTGTTAATATTACATTCGCGCCGGATTTTAAAGTCTCTCCTTTAAGACATCCGGGTTGATAATAATATCGGATTATCAGTGTTATTTTGCTCGTTTTAGTTTTGCAGTAATAGAGGGAAAAACTCCGGCTTCAGTATGCGGAAAGGCCAGAGACGACTTATAAGTTGCGATATAGTCAGCATCATTATCCAGCTGCATATCAATCATGGCCTGGGCGACCTGGCGCGCATCATCGAGCAATTCGGTTGAAAAGGTCACCAGGCGGGTTCCGGCCATAGAAGCATTGCCGGTGAAGACGAATTTATTCCTGTCGATATCCGGCAGCAAACCGATAGTGATAGCTTTTTCGATATCCAGACTGCTGCCCAGATTACCGGCTACCACCACCAGCTCTAAATCAGCCGGGGTTACGTTAACGCTCTTGCCCAGGATACCGCAGCCGGCATAAATAGCGGCTTTGGCCCGCATCAATTTATCCAGGTCGGTCTCGGTAACGACGATATCCTCACCGGAGGCTGAGTCGGAGGCTTTGACCAGTACATATTCATAACCTTCCGCGCCTTTGCGAATACGCGGAGAGCGTATATCCTTATTAAATTTACCGTTCTGACCGATAATACCGGCTGTCAGCATAGAGGCTGCGGCACTGATTATACCGGCCCCGCAAATACCCAGCGGCTCTGTATCGCAGATAGTCTTAACGCTGGCTTCCAGCTCTGCATTAATCTCGACGTCCTGAATTGCCCCACTGACCGCAATCATACCGTTTTTAAGGTCTCGGCCTTCGAATACTCCTCCGGCCAGGCAAGCGGCGCAGACCATCCATTCTGAGTTGCAGATCACCAGCTGTCCGCTTAATCCGACATCTACATAAAGAGTCAGTTTTTTGCGCTGTTTCAGTCCTGAAGCCACTACCCCCGCAGTAATGTCTCCCCCGATAAAGCTTGAAATATTCTGGAAAGAGAAGACATAAACGTGTTCGGGAAGATTGATACCCAGCTTATGGGCTTTCATCAAAGGTATGGAGTTGGCTACCGGGATAAATGGTGGTTTCAGCATATTCACAGGATTATAACCCACCAGAATATGCTGGGTGATAGTATTGCCGGCCGCGGTAACATAGTCGATTGAGTCTCTGGCAACCTGTCCGGTTGCCAGCAGGTTATCAATGGCCTCATTGATGGAATCGGTCAATTGCTTTTGCAGTTTTTGCAGTCCGTTGGGAGCCGCCAGTGCATTTGCGATAGAAGGAGCATCATCGCCTCTGACTTTTTGACGATTTTTGACTATAGTTTCAGCCAGTATCTGGCCTCTGTTAAGTTCCAGCAATTGAGCGCAGATGGCGATATCATCAATATCGATCGCAATAGCATAAATGTGGCTGCGGGTATCGCCCGCTTCAGCGTTGATTATTTTATAAGTGAAAAAGTCCTGTCCCGGAGGCCTGTCCGAAATTGCCAGCATAGTGATAGTGATCTGCCAGTTTTGAGCTCTCAGAACATAGGGTAATTTACCGATAATTTCGCTATCGGTAGGCCAATCGGGCAGGTTGTAGTACCTGGCCAGGCCGTACATGATGCGGAAATAATCGGTAGCATTATCGCTGGCGGAAGCAGGAGGCAGGTCGAGCAGATATTTTTTAACCGGGGGATTGTATTTCCAGCCGGTAGCTATAATGCCGGAAGCCCGGTTGCGTTCCCTGGTGCGGACTGCCCGGTCTACCCGCGATTCGACCGGAATAGTGACCGTGACATCGGAGATTACCTGGGACTGACAGGCCTGGCGGATACCCCTATCATATTCTTCCTGGGTAAGCAGTTCCTTACGGGTACTTTTAACCGACCCGCTATCGATTTTAACCTTGCAGGTTCCGCAGATGCCTTTACTGCCGCAGGAGGCACTAATGTGCACACCCGCTGCCAGTGCAGCCGATAGCAAATTAGTGCCTCTGTCTACAACAATATCCAGATTATCCGGGTTAAAGTGAATTTTACACTTATCTACAGACATTTCTTGTTCCGGATAGTTTATTTTGTATTATAGCCTATTCTACATCATGCAAGCCAGTAACTTTACCGGTCTTGGTGTCGACATCAACTCTTCTGAAGTTGGGATCGGACGGAGTACCGGGCATCAGAGTGATATCGCCGGCCATCGGGCAAAGGAACTTGGCGCCGGAGTAGATCAGAATATCACGAATGGGCAGAGTCCAGCCCTTGGGAACACCCTTCAAAGTGGGGTCATGAGACAGTGAAAGCTGAGTCTTAACCATCATGGTTGCATAATCATTGTACTTGGGATCAGCTTCGAAAGCTTTGGCCTTGGCTTCCGCTTCCGGCGACCATCTTACACCATCAGCGCCGTAAACAACCTTGGCGATCTTGTCAACTCTATCTCTGAGTTTCGTTTCAGCAGGATAGAGGAATTTGAAATCGTTAGGTTCTTTACAGGCATCCATTACGGCATCGGCTAATTCCAGCGCACCATCGCCGCCATTGGAGAAGTGGGTCGATTCTGCGCAGCGGGCACCCGCAGCTTCCGCGGCTCTCTTGACCAGAGCGACTTCAGCATCGGTATCCTTGGGGAAGCGATTGATGCAAACGACCGGGTTGATGCCGGCGGTTCTGATGACCTTGATATGATGAAGCATATTCTCAAGACCTTTTTCGACCAGACCTAGATTCTCTTTAGTGTAAGCTTCGGGTAACTCGATACCGGCGGTAACTTTAGGTCCGCCGCCGTGCATTTTCAAAGCGCGAATGGAGGTGGTTAAAACGGAAACGTTGGGTTTGAGTCCGCTATAGCGGCACTTGATGTTCCAGAATTTCTCAAAACCGATATCAGCGGCGAATCCGCTTTCAGTAACATGATAATCAAACATCTTCAAGCCCATGCGGTCGGCGATGATGGAGGACTGACCGACGGCGATGTTGGCGAAAGGTCCGGCATGGACCATGCAGGGCTGATATTCGGCGGTGCTGCAGAGGGTCGGGTTGATGGTATTGCGCATGAAAGCCGCCATGGCGCCGGCTACTTCCAGGTCGGAAGTGGTAATGGGTTTTCCTCTCTTATCATAGGCCACGGTGATGTCGCCGATTCTCTTTCTAAGATCGGGGAGATCATTGACGATAGACAGAATAGCCATCAATTCGGAACTGACGGTAACTGCGAAGCCGGACTGCATGGTATAACCATCCATACGGCCGCCCAGACCTATAACGATGTTGCGTAAAGCCTGAGCGTTAAAATCCATAACCCATTTCATTTCAACGCGAGTAGGGTCAACATCCAGACGGCGCATATGGCTTAATCTTTCCAATTGCTCATCAGTATAGTTGCGCTCATGCTGCATTCTGGAGGTCAGGGCAACCATCGCCAGGTTATGAGCATTCATAATATCATTGATGTCACCGGTAAGACCCATCGAAAACTCAGTCATGGGAATAAGCAGGGCGTTACCGCCGCCGGCCGCACTGCCCTTAATACCGAAGGTGGGGGCGCCTGAAGGCTGACGCAGACAGCCACCAACATTCATTTTGCGTTTGCCGAGACCTTCCATCAAACCCAGAGAAGTGGTGCTTTTGCCTTCGCCCAGTGGAGTGGGGGTAATAGCAGTAACTTCAATATATTTTCCATCCGGTCTATTCTGCAACCGGTTCATGATTTTTAAGAAATCCAGTTTGGCGATTCTGCCGTAGGGCATTACTTCATCTTTCTGAAGATTGAGTTTTTCCCGCCATTCGTCAGGAGTGGGCATGTTGACTTCCGCTAGTTCGGAAATCTGCCATTGCTTGTATTTGGTAATATCGTAAGCCATAACTATACCTCCACAAATACTTATAATACTTTTATATTACTAGAAAGAAGCATCCGTTGATTTTAGATAACTATATAATAAATTTACACCACTGTAAAATGCGTATGAGTATATCAATATAGATATATATTATAGTAAAAATTGCCTGTCCTATATGAAATTGGGGGAATAACCAGGCTGGTTTGACGATGATTTGATTATAGGCTGTATATAATCAAAATACAAATAAAATATCCCTTTAAAGGTCCCGGATACTTATAAATTTTACAATCCTGGACGGCACTGATAATTGCATAATTAATGGACAATGAAGCTACAGCGACTTTAATTCCGTTCTTTTAATTTATGACCGAAATAATTTATACTATGGCGATACCCTCAATTTCCTGAAAAAACAGGGCAGACAACGATATATATAGTTTTTCAGACCGGTAAATTCAACGAAAGCGAGATTTTATTTGGATGAGCAATAAACGAAGAGTGGTCATAACCGGCCTGGGGCTGGTGACACCCCTCGGCATCGGGGTTGATAAAAACTGGTCAGCCCTAACGCAGGGAGAGTCCGGCATCACCCGTATAACGCGTTTCGATTGCGCCGATTGCCGTACTCAGATAGCCGGAGAGGTTAAAGAATTCGAACCTTTGGATTATATGGAAAAGAAAACGGCCAGACGTACCAGCCGCTTTATTCATTTCGCCGCGGCCGCCAGCGGGATGGCGCTTGCCGATGCCGCACTGAACCTGGAGAAAATAGAACGTGAACGCATCGGTGTGGCTGTAGCTACCGCCCTGGGCGGCATCGACAGCTTTGAAAAGAATCACAGCCTGGTGCTGGAAGGCAAAAGAGACAGGGTCTCCCCTTTCTTTATTCCGGCTTATATCTGTAATCTGGCGGCTGGTGAAGTGGCCATTCAGTTCGGTTTGAACGGCCCGTTGATGACCAGTGTGACCGCCTGTGCGGCAGGTACGCATTCAATCGGGGAAGCTTTACGCACCATCCAGTACGGTGATGCGGATATTATGCTGGCCGGCGGCAGTGAGGCGCAGCTCAGCCCGACCCTTTTCGCCGGACTGGATGCGCTGCGGGTTCTGTCAGTCAGAAATGACGAGCCGCAAAAGGCTTCCCGACCTTTTGAAAAAGAGCGGGACGGTTTCGTATTAAGTGAAGGTGCCGGTATGCTGGTGTTGGAGGAATTGAATCTGGCGCTGGCTCGCGGCGCCAGAATTTATGCTGAACTGCTGGGTTACGGCAATAGCTGTGATGCCTACCATATCACTTCACCCGACCCCTCAGGCCGGGGTGCGCTGTTATGCATGCGCAAGGCGATTGCCGATGCCCGACTGATGCCGCAGGAAATAGAATGCATCAATGCTCACGGTACCTCAACTATCGCCAATGATTCGACTGAAAGCAAGGCCATTAATCTGTTGTTCGGCGAGCGCAGCCGGAACATCCCGGTTTCTGCCAACAAGTCTATGTTGGGCCATTTGTGGGGTGCTGCCGGAGCGGTCGAAGCCGCTGTCAGTGCACTGACTATCGACCGGGGCCTTATCCCTCCTACAATTAATTATGCTACCCCGGACCCCGATTGCAATCTGGATTATGTGCCCAATACCGCCAGAACCGGACGGGTACGTAATGTTCTTTCCAATTCATTCGGGTTCGGCGGTACTAACGGTTGCCTGGTTTTGGGCCGCTTTAGCGAATGACGGGCCGATAAGAATAGCAGCGCTTTTGCGTAAAATAAAAAATAATATTTTAATTTGAAACCCTCCCTTTACCCGATTGTATTTGTCGGGGTCGTATGTTAATATAGGCTAACTGAAATTGGTTGCAATTTCAGAGTATAATAGAAAATAGCGAATATTGTTGAGAGTGGTGGAAATGGCTGAGCGGCGTGAGTTAATCAAGAATAATATAGATTCCCTGTTGTTGTGTCTGGTCAAGGACCAGCCCATGTACGGCTATCAGATTATTAAAGAGTTGGAAGACCGCTCGCAAGGATACTTCAAATTCAAGGAAGGCACCTTATATCCCGCTTTACACCGGCTGGAGAAAGGCGGACTGATTACCGGACGGTGGCAGACACTGGAAAACGGACAACAGCGCAAGTATTACACCATTACCCTCCGTGGACAGGAAGCTCTGGTTGAACAGACCACCAACTGGAATGAATTTTTTAATGCGGTCAACCTGATAATTAAACCTCAAACACTGCCTTAAAAATAAACCGCTTCTTCAGTGTGGAGGCAATTATTCATATTGATTAATATTCAGGATGATGTGATTGTCTACCATAATCAGTGAATATTTAAACAGAGTTAAGAACAATCTGAGGCTGGACCCACCTGTCGAGAAAGAGATCTTGTCTGAGCTGGAGACTCATATTGAAGATGAAGTCAAAGAGCTCAAACAAAAAGGTCTGCATGATGAAGATGCTGAAAATCTCTGTCTGAAGCTTCTCGGTTCCGATAAAACGGTAGCCCGTTCTATTTATGAGTCCCGCAGCCAGGGTACCTGGCAACAGGCCCTGATGGCCTCTCTACCGCATTTATTGTTCGGTGTGATTTTTATTCTTAACTGGTGGCGCGGCATTGTTCCGGTGCTGATAGCGCTGGTCGTTATTTTCGCCACCGCGATTTACGGCTGGTGGCACAGCCGTTCTACCTGGCTTTTCCCCTGGCTGGGCTATTCCCTGTTGCCGGTATTAATCGCCGGACTTTCCTTGCTTTACCTGCCTGCCGGACTGTCCTGGGTGGCTATCATATTATATCTGCCTCTGGCAGCCTGGCTGGTAATCAGGGTTTTAAGCCAGACAATCAAAAAGGACTGGCTGGATATATCTTTGATGCTGCTGCCTATGCCGATGATAGTCGGCTGGATTGCAGTCACTGAGTTTAACAGTCTTACCGACATCAAAAATGTGGTTGATACCGAATCTTATTATCCCTGGATAGGCCTGGGATTTCTGGCCCTGGCGTTAGGCGTCATAACTTTCGTACGGGTCAGAAAACGCTGGATGAAAATCTCTGTGCTGTTTATGACCGGGATTATCACCCTGACGCTGGTCAGCTATTATACCGGCGGCAAACTCACTACAATTACTTTCCTGGTTTTACTCCTGTTGATGGCCAGCATTTTCCTGATCCCGGCACTTTTAGAGAACGGTGTGAAGTCGGGCAAATGGGGTAAAATATTCGAACATCGTCCGATGTCTTAACTTGCGTATATTTTGATTTTTCACAAAGACTGTCCTCTTGTCAGCCGGTTAACTTCAATAGCAGCCTTGATAATATTGCTTAACGCTGTGAAGTCATGGACAAAAATAGAGTAATAATCGTAACCGATACCACTGCCTGCGTGCCGGTAGAGACCGCCCGTGACCTGGATATCGAAATAGTCCCGGTCGTCTATATCTTCGGCAAAGAGACCTACCGTGACGGTATCGATATGACCACCGGCCAGTTCTATGAAAAGCTGAAGACGGTCCAACAGCTGCCTACCACCTCCGGCGCTCTGACTATACCTTATCTGGATGCCTTTACCAGAGCCGCTCAAAAAGGTGACCAGATTCTATGTATCAACCTTTCAGTCAAGCTTAGCTCGATGTTTAAATCGGCCTCTCTGGCAGCTGAAATGGCTAAAGAAAAACTGCCGGGAATCAAGCTCGAAGTGATTGATACAGGCACGGCGGCGGGAGCCCAGGGGCTGATAGTACTGGCGGCAGCCCGGGCGGCTAAAAACGGTGCGCAGCTGCCTGAAGTGGTTGAGATTGTCAGGAATTTGATGGGCAAAGCCCATATGATAGCGGTACTGGATACCCTTAAATATCTGGTCAAGGGCGGCAGAGCACCTCGGGCAGCAGCTATCGCCGCCGGGGTTATGCAGATTAAACCCATTATCGGGGTGGAAGACGGCGTGGCTAAACCGGTTGAAAACGTATTGACCATGCGCAAGGCGATGTCGCGGCTGCTGGCTATTGTCGAACAGCGCAGGGATAAAAGCCTGCCTCTGCATATCGTGGTAATGCACGCCGGAGCTTTGGAAAAAGGACGTAAGCTGCTGGAAATGGTAAAACAGAGGTTCAATCCGGTTGAGACCGGTTTATGGGAATTCACGCCGGTTATGGGCGTGCATACCGGCCCCGGCCTGGTTTCAGTGGCCTTTTATAGCGGTGAATAAAGATTAATTATGCAGTGAGGGATTGGATGGAAGTCTCAGTAAAACAAGTCGATGTATCTCAAGTCATAGCGGATGCCGTGGTATTGCCTGTATATGAAGATGATAAACTGCCCGGCGGCTTTCAGTCTCTGGACTCTGCCCTGGGAGGATATTTGACCGGGCTGATGGATAAAGCTGAAATCAAGGGTAAATATAAGGATATCAATTCGGTCTATTCCCTGGGCAAGCTACCGGCTTCTAAAATAGTGACGGTAGGACTGGGCAAGAAGTCAGAGCTGACCGCTGAAAAGGTCAGGGTGGCGTTAGCTGAAACCTGCAAGGCTTTACGCCGTAAAAATGCGGTCAGCCTTTATTTTTGTCTGCCTCCGGCTGAGGGCGTACTGGCAACAGCGGTTTTTGCCCAGGCGGCGGTCGAAGGAGCTCTTTTGGGCTGCTATGAATTTAAAAAATATTTTTCAGCCGCTGCTGAGAAACGGGAAATAAAAGCGCTGGTGCTGGCGGTTGCGGAGGCCGGTCAGTTAGCTGCAGCTGAAGCAGGCTGCCGTAAAGGCCGGATTATCGCTGAGGCAGCCATACTGGCCAGAGACCTGAGCAATGAGCCGGCCAACTATCTGACGCCTACCAATCTGGCTGAAGCTGCACAGTCTGTGGCTGGACAGTACGGGATTGACATAAAAGTATTAGAACGAGATCAGATGGCAAAGCTGGGTATGGGAGGCCTGATAGGAGTCTCTCAGGGCAGTATCCAGCTGCCTAAATTCATTATGCTTAATTATAAAGGTCGTTCTGCAGATGAGACGGATATCGCTCTGGTGGGTAAGGGTATCACATTTGATTCAGGAGGCATTTCACTTAAACCTTCCGATAATATGGGAGAGATGAAAGGCGATATGGCGGGCGGGGCGTCCGTTTTGGCCGCCGTCAGTGCTGCGGCACAGCTTAAACTGGCCGTCAATGTTACTGCCATTATTCCCGCGACGGAGAATCTGCCCAGCGGTACTGCGCTTAAACCGGGCGATGTAATTAAAATAATGAACGGCAAGAGTGTTGAGATTATCTCCACCGATGCCGAGGGACGCCTGGTGCTGGCTGATGCGCTGTGTTATGCCAGGCAAATGGGCGCTAAACGGATTATCGACATAGCTACCCTGACGGGTTCCTGTCATGTGGCTTTGGGCGACGTCTGTACCGGAGCTTTCACCAACGATGAGGACTTCGTGCAACTGCTGATAAGCTGCGGCCAGGAGACCGGAGAATGCCTGTGGCAGCTGCCGATGAACGATGAGTACCGTGAGCTCAACCGCAGCGATGTAGCCGACCTGAAGAACAGCGGCGGCAGATACGGCGGCGCTATTTCGGCCGCCTGGTTCCTGCGTGAATTCGTCGAGGGTACTCCCTGGATACATCTGGATATCGCCGGGACTTCTACCATAGATAAGGAAAGGGGTTATCTAATCAAGGGCAATACCGGCGTGCCTGCCCGGACTTTAATCAGTCTGGTTGAGCGTCTGGCGGAACGTTTAAAGCTCTGACTGCATCAATCTGTTTGAAAGGGTATACTGAAGCTTGTATTACGTCTTGAAATACCTGGCTTTGATTATAATGCGTTTGACCACCGGCATCACCATTACCGGCCTGGAAAACGTACCGGCCAGCGGGCCGCTTCTGCTGGTCTCCAATCATCTCAGTGTCAGCGATCCTGTGATACTGGGTGTTTGTCTGCGCCGGCGGGCGATTTTTCTGGCTAAAGAGGAGCTCTTCAAATCCCGCTTCAGCAGCTATTTCGTGCGTCAGTTCGGCGCTATCCCGGTTTACAGAAACAGCACCAACCGCGGTGTCTATAACCTGGAAGCTTTAAGAACAGCCCAAACCGTTTTAAAGTCGGGGCTGATGCTGGGTATGTTTCCGGAAGGCAAACGCAGTCCGGAAAAACGCCTGATGCAGGCCCAGATGGGGGCAGCCCTGATCGCCTATCATAATCATGTCAAGATACTGCCGGTGGCTATTATGGGTACGGAGGTCATCAAAGGTCTCGGCTGGATGTTTAAGCGGCCTCCGGTTAAGATAAAGGTAGGTCAGGTTTTTACTTTACCGGAAGAAGGCCGGGCTCTGACGCGTGAACAATTGAACACTTTTACCGATCTTATAATGTATAATATTGCCGGTCTGCTGGACGAAAAATACAGGGGCTATTATGGCGGCCAAAGGAACAACGCCGGACAAAACGGCGCTCAAAACAACTAAATGCGGTTTTTGCTACGGCGTTAAAAGAGCGATTAATCTGCTTGAGAAGGCCGCTGCAGAAAATGGTACGGCACAATGCCTGGGTGAACTGGTGCATAATCCCCGGGTTGTGCAGGAACTGCAAAGCAAGGGGATAGAAATTATCCGAACGCCGGCTGAAGCTACTGCCGCAGTGACGGCCATCAGTGCCCATGGCGTCTCGCCGGAGGTTGAGGCCGCCCTGTCCGACCGTGACGGTCAAGTGCTGGACGCCACCTGTCCGACGGTTAAGAAGGTACAGATCGCTGCTCACCGTCTGGCGCGTGAAGGCTACTATGTGGTGATTTTCGGCGATGCCGGGCATACCGAGGTGAAAGGTCTGTTGGGCTGGGCGCAGGGTCAGGGTGTTGCCGTTAAGGATGCGGCGGCTATTCCTGAGACTGCCGGTGCTTATCCCAAAATCGGTATTCTGTCCCAGACTACTCAGCAGCCTGAAGCATATCTCAAATTCGTCAAAGAGGTCTTTGAGATTTTACTCGAGCAGAAAAAAGAATTACTGGTGCTGAACACCATCTGTCAGGAGGTCAGGAAGCGCCAGACGGAGACCCGTGAACTGGCCCGGAAATGCGATTTGATGCTGGTTATCGGAGGTAAAAACAGTGCCAACTCCCACCGCCTGGCAGATATCTGCGGAGGTTATTGTGAAACATACCTGATACAAAATGCCGCCGAACTGGACCCGGCCTGGTTGAATCACAAGAAAAAGATAGGTCTGACGTCAGGTACCTCCACCTCTCAGGAGGATGTGAAAGAGGTCGAAGAACGTATCAAACAACTGCTTGCGGAGCATTGAGACCGGTTTTTTGAAGCCCCTTACAGCCGCTGTTGGATTAACCACTGTGAACCGCTCTTGGCGTACTCTTTACTACCCCCGTATTAGTCCCATTCGAACCTTGATTATTTGGCTGATTCAGACCATAGTTATATTAGGGATAAGATATTAAAATTTAGCCTTGAAAGGTTGACAGTCCATTCATGATAATGTACAATCTTTAAGGCGGTTGAACGACGGAGGAATGGCTATGATTGAAATGACTGTTGACAGCATTCGAGTTAGCCTGATGAACTACCAACGCGTAGTAATTTTAAAAGAGAAAGCCGCAGAAAGATATCTTCCTATCTGGATAGGTCCCTCTGAAGCTGATGCTATAGCCGTTAAATTACAAGGTGTTAGTGTTCCCAGACCTTTAACCCATGATTTGCTGTGTTCGGTAATCGATGCGCTGGGCGCCACGATTAATTCAATAGTAGTAAGTGATTTAAAGAATGATACCTTCTATGCCAAGATTCTCCTCAGCGTGGATGGCGAACAAATGGAGGTAGACTCTCGCCCCAGCGATGCTCTAGCTCTGGCTGTCAGAGCCGAAGCTCCCATATTTGCAGAAGAAAGTGTTCTGGACAAAGCTGGTATTTTGCTGGACAGGGAAACGGGGAAGCCGGTTGGTACGCAGGACGGAATGTCCAATGACCCGGATACCAAAGTCAGCGATTCGGAAATGAAGAAAATGTCAGCTTTTTATGATTTCATCAACAATCTTGATCTGGAAGATTTTGATAAACGGAAATCATAATTATTCAGGCTTGGCGTTGTACCTGTTAAGTTGATCTTGACAGAATTAAAAGCGGGATTATTTGCTAATTTAGCCTTATCCAGCCAACATTTTCGTATATTTATAATCCGGTTTTGAATAATAGAAGCTGGAAGCTAACCCAGCTTCTATTATTGTGTAGATACCATTTTTGTAGCTTAACAATACAGGTTTGAAGTATGATGAAAATGGTTCCGGCATTCAAGCTGTTGGGAGCGGGCTTGTACATGGGAGCGGTGATTTTCGGCGGCACTGCCGGCGGCTACTGGCTGGACCGTAAATTAGCTACTCAACCGGTATTTGTTCTGGCAGGTCTGTTCTTAGGCTTGCTTCTGGCTTTTTGGGGATTTTACCGCATGGTAATTCCGGTTATTAAAGCGTATTCTGAACCGAAGGAAAGGAAATAACCAGTGTCGAAAAAGAAGTTGCTGGGGTGCTCATTTCCTGTTGTTATTGCTATTGCAGTCGTTTTACTTGTTATTCTTCTGATCTCCGCTATAGGCGGTCCCATTGGCAGCAAGTTACTGGCTACTTTCGGTGTCGATGTACATTTACCTTCCTGGGCTGCGGTTGAAACACCCAAACCCGAACTGGCGCCTGAAGCCCTGTTTCATATCGGGTCTTTACCGGTGACCAATACCCTGCTTACCACCTGGATAACTATAATTGTGCTTTTGCTCTTTGCGTTGTTTTCCACCCGCAAGATGAAACTGATTCCTTCCCGTCTGCAGTCGGCTATGGAATTCGTTATCAGCACTTTGCTCAACCTGTGCGAAAACATCGCCGGCCCGAAATACGGCCGCAAGGTCTTTCCGGTGGTGGCGACCATCTTCCTGTTTGTCTTTATCAATGCCTGGTCCAGTCTGATTCCCGGCTACGGCTCGATAACCATCGGCGTCGAACATGCCGGAGAAATAATGAATGTTCCGTTGCTGCGCGGGGCCAATACCGATATCAATGTGCCTCTGGCACTGGCCCTGGTGGCCTTTTTTACCGTGGAATTTCTGGGCTTTAAAGCCTCCGGCTTTCGTTATCTGGGTAAATTTTTCCAGTTTAAAAAGTTCGGTCTGGCTTTTAAAGACCTGTTTCACGGCAAGTTCAAGAGCGCTATGGGCAACTTCGGTTTCGGTATCATTGAATTTTTCGTAGGTATCCTGGAGCTTATCAGTGAGTTTATCCGTCTGGTCAGTTTCACCTTCCGTCTCTTCGGTAATATGACGGCCGGTGAGATACTTTTGCTCAGCATATCCTTCCTGGTGCCTTGGGTACTGTCTGTCGCCATATATGGACTGGAGATGCTGGTAGGTTTTGTACAGGCGCTGGCCTTCAGCCTGCTGACCTTGATATTTACTGCAATGGCAGTGGCCGGACATGCCGAAGAACATTCAGAAGAAGCTTCGAATACAGCTAATTAATGTAGCGATATAGAAATCAAAAAGGGGGAAGTGCGTCAATATGGATGCAGAAGCAATGAAAATGTTGGGTGCCGGTATCAGTATGGGCCTGGGCGCTCTGGGTCCCGGTCTGGGCATCGGTCTGATTGGCTATGGAGCTTTGCAGGCTCTGGGCAGGAATCCGGAAGCCAGAGGCTCGATCATGACCTACATGATTCTGGCCATCGTTCTGGCGGAAGCTGTAGCCATTTATGCGCTGGTTATGGGTATCCTGCTGGCAATGGTAGTCTAGTCCCGGACGTGGCTCCAGTCTACAGCAAGCAATTCAATCGATAAGAGGAATATTATGGGTGATTTAGGAATTAA
>DAOUFH010000130.1:0-3107 GCA_034429955.1 Dehalococcoidales bacterium | reverse complement strand
ACAGTACCGGTTCCACCGCCTCAGGATTGGCATCCCAGCCGGTTAAATCGGCCGGATCGCCACTGGACCGGTAGGCGGTATACTTCTCTACCAGGTTGGGATAATAATAACGGGATTGACCCTGGACGAAATCATAGGTATAGAAGTTGTTGCCCTGGTAAGTGTAACCGTAACCGTCTGTAGGATAGAGGACAAACTTCTGGCCGGAAGACCAGGTGATATCATCCTCGCCAGATGGTTTGTTTTCATTCGCATTAGATATCAGATCGGCAATGGTTACACCCCAGGCCTTGGTGCCTACGGCCGCAGGCATGGCATCGATGGTTGAATAGTAATAATAATCGGCCAGGTCCTCCAGGTCAGGGTATTCATAAAAATAATAGGTATTACCATCAGCTTCATAAGAATCTTCATTTTCTCCGTTATACTCGTACGACCAGTCAATACTGCCGTCCGCGTTAAGCTTATTGACGATCAATGACGAGGCTCCGTCACTGTAATCAGTTTTGGCCAAAACCGGCAGGGCCATTGTACCTACAATAGAGAACATCAAAGTCAGGCAGAGGATTACCAAAATTGTTTTGCGCTTCATAATTTTGTCTCCTTCTTTCAAATTTTTCAGTGGGGAATCAGTTTTTTTCTTTCCAGGCAAACAGGTTCAAAACGAATTGGTAAAACTTGCAGGAACATGCAACTCTCCGGCCTTCACTGAGCTACATCGTAGGGGGCAGTTGGCATATTTTCGCCTCCTTCCCTTTTACAATTCTCCTTTTCATATAAACAGCAGCACTTTTTCCGTACCGCAGTTAACCCCACTAAAAAACCTGGAATACCGGCTATTCATCCTGACTGTTAACAGATGATGTGGGCTAAAATAGCTTCAGAGACTGTATTGTTAATTGTTAAAACCTGACAGTCTAAACTGTCATCCTGTGTATATCGTTATGTTAACTTGTACTATATATCGTCAACATTTGGCCGTATTTTTGGGTGTTATTACCCTTGCCGCAGGCTCGAAAAGAGCTATATAATGAGAACAGGCGTTAGAATTGAAGACAAAAACACCTTAAGAGATGCCCAGTCTCTGGTGAAAATTGAAGTTTACAGCCTTCAGTGTTTTCGGTGCTAACGCTTTATTTTTTGTCTAACTAAACACCTCTCCTTTTTTTGCATAATATTCCCTGGATAGATTAAGTCGGATAAGCTGAAAAAAACGGCAATCGTTATCAGGCGCGGGACAGCGCTCCATAATGGAGTAGCTTATCGGGCAGCAGGATAACGAGCTATTGATAATAAAAGGGCTGCAAAGTTTTGAGGAGGTCTTTGTCCGCAAAGACCGGCATACTCCGAGAGGCACTGTGTTTGAACAAACGAAATTAGCGTTCATGAATCTCCTTTACCCAAACGGGGAACAGAATCGTTTCCAACTCTGCCGTCGATTCCCGGTTATAACGGGAATACCGGCTGGTCACCATAGATGGCTCTTAAGGTGAGTCAGCTTTGGGAGACAATAATACCAGTTAATAAATTAATTGCAATGCCAGTGTGCGAAGAGTTAAATAGAAAATCAATAATCGCAACTGCAAGATTTGCACCGTTTCCGGTGTCAACGGGGAGATTTGCGTCTTCAGGCTGTTTGCCATTTTCACCGGTGGAAAGTCGGAGAAGTCAGGCAATACAGTTAACCCGATGTCTACCCTATCTTAATAATCATTTTCTCCCTTTGTCAATAGTCGTAGAAGATACTAATCTATTTACTTACGGATTACGATCCAGAGCCCCTGACAATTGCTATCAAAGCCGGCTTCCAGTCCGGCCTGCTTTATTTCAGCGAGAAACTGCTCTCTGCAATCGATGCCTCTGCCCCGGTTGCGCTTTTGCCAGAAATCACGGAAATCAATCATTGCAGGATGATTCATGATTATCGCATCCGCCTCGCGGCGGATAGTTTCGCTGCCCATACCTCCGCCGCAAAAGGCCACACCTCCGGTTTTCAATACGCGGTAGATTTCCCTGAAGGCCGCCGGTCTATCCTCCCAGAAAAAGAGCGACCCCCGGCTGATAATCAGGTCGATTGAGTCATCCCGCAAAGGCAAGGCATGCACATCTGCCTGTACAGGTCTGAGGCTTTGTCCGGCCAGCTGTTCGGAGCTGTTTTTTAAAGCTAAAAGCCCCATTTCACGGGAGCAGTCCAGCGCAATTAGCTGCAAATTGCTGATTTTGGCCATAGCAATAGCCAGCGAGGCCGGTCCTGAACCCAAATCAACGCACCAGCCTTTATCAATCTGAAATTGCTCTAAAACATAGCGGGCGATAAAGGGATAGACTCTTTTAAAAGCGGTCCTGGCCGTCAGGTCCATTCCCGCCGGGTTGCTCCCGCCATTTTTTTGCGTAACATCGGCCATTTTATCGCTACTGTGCATTTTTATAAATTCGGCCAGGAGAACGCGTCCTGGTCGCTGTACCAGTTGAAAGGATAGACCTTTACTTTATCACCCTTATGGATTTTACCGCCTTCCGGTATGATAGTCAGCGAGTTGGCTTTAACAACTGACAGCATCTCTCCGCCCGGTTCACTATCGTTGAGTCTGACATGGAACTCTCCGTTCTCTTTTCTCAAAACCGTCCATTTTACGAAAGCCATGAGTCTTTTAACCTGGAAATCTTCATCCGCAACGGCCTCTACGGCGGAATGACTGAGATTGTTGAAACCTCTCATTTTAAGCATAGCCGGTCTAACCAGCGTTTCAAAATTGACCATACAACCGACCGGAGGGCCGGCCAGGCCAAAAAACGGTATGGTCTGATTTTTAACCAGTTTGTCGATAAGTCCGAAGGTAAATGAAGCTCCGGGACCCATTTTTATACGGCTCAGCTTAACTACCCCTATAGAGTTGATAACTCTTTTGACCAGATCATAATCGCCTTTGGATACTCCGCCGCTGGTAATGATGACATCGCAGTTCGAACCGTGCCTGATTTTAGCCAGGATGGAAGTCTCATAGTCCCTGGCTACTCCCAGGATTTGAGGAACTCCTCCATAATGATTTATCATGGCTCCGATGGCTGCTGAGTTACAATTATAAGTTTTTTCAGGCGAGAGCGGG
>DAOUFH010000129.1:0-9211 GCA_034429955.1 Dehalococcoidales bacterium | reverse complement strand
CGCAAAAAGGACACAGGCAATTACCCATTCCAGCGGGCTGTTTTCTGTATCGATAAGGGATACCCCCACCATCACCCCGAACAGGGCGGCAGCCAGCAGTCCGGCTCCGATGAAGTCTATGCGGCTGGGATGGGGCTGGTCCTTTTTTAACAGGAAAATCACGGGTATTAGGGCCAGCAGCCCGAAGGGGACATTGAACCAGAAGACCGCCCGCCAGCTGAAGCTGGAGACCAGCCAGGCGCCGATGCTGGGACCGATGATACCGCCGATATTGAATATACTGATACTGATGCCCACCATTTTCTGACGGCTATCGGGAAAGGAATCGGTGATAACTCCCATGGTGGCCGGCACAAAGCCGCCGGCGCCTATCGCCTGGATGAACCTGGCTGCGATAAGCGTCTGGATATTGGGAGAGAGTCCGGCCAGCAAAGAACCTATAATAAAAAAGCCTACGCAAGCCAGAAAGGTCTGTTTACGGCCGAAAATTTCGCTTATTTTACCCATCAGGACGACACTGACGGTGTAGACCAGCAGATAGATGCTCATCACCCAGCCGGCGATTACCAGGGTGGTGTCGAGCGAACGGGTTATCTCTTCGAATGCAACTGATACGGTGTTGATGCTGACGGAGGCCAGTAACATGACCAGGTGCATCGCTATAAAGACAAGATAGCGTGACATGATATATAGATTCTATTCTTTCCCTCGTTCGCTGTAAAATGCAGAATCGGCAGACGGTTGGATTATACAATAGCTAATCGAGCGATTTGGTGGCAAGGGGACAAATCTCTGTAGCGCCGGTAAAGGATGCCGCGTGCGATTTATTTCTGCATCTATAATGTAAATAGGGTGTAAATAAGGAGGTTCAGGGTATGGAATACAAGAAAGTTACCGAGGTCGGGACGGTTCCACCCGGGTCTATGCAAGGTTTTGAGGTTGGAGGAAAGTACCTGCTGGTTTCCAATATTGGGGGCAAGTTCTATGTCATCGATGGAAAATGTTCGCATGCCGGCGGCGACCTGGCTAAAGGAAAATTGGAAGGCAATACGGTGACCTGCCCGCGGCATGGTGCCAAATTCGATGTGACCAGCGGGAACTGTCTGGCCGGGCCCAAAATAGGCCCTCTGAAAATTAATGCGCGCAATCTGGCGGCCTATAAGGTTAAGACAGAAGGCAATGACTTAATGGTCGAAATTTAACCTGAAAATCAGCGGAGCCTAACCCCCGGGCAATTTTTGCGTTATTTATTACAGATACGCAAAAATACCGGGGGTTATAATTATGAAAAAGTTCTGGATTGTTCTAATATCTGTCATAGCCCTGATAGCTGTGGTCGGTTGCTCACAGCAGGCCTTTGCGGCCGAACAGAAGTCCGATAAACCCAGGGAGACAGCTCCGGCGGTTACTACTTATGCCGCGGAAAAATTGACCGAAGGCAATAACCGCTTTGCTTTGAACCTCTATCGGGTTTTAAAAGACAACGAGGGCAATATATTTTATTCACCTTACAGTATTTCCGAAGCTCTGGCGATGACCTACGGCGGCGCCCGGGGAGAGACGGAAAAAGAGATGGCTTCCGCTCTCCAATTCCTGTTGGAGCAAGGGCAACTGCATTCTGCTTTCAATAATCTGGATATCGAGCTGGCTAAACGCGGTGAAGGTGCGGAGGGGAAGGACGGAGAAGGTTTCCGGCTGAATGTAGTCAATGCCATCTGGGGACAGAAGGGTTACAAGTTCAGTGAGTCTTACCTGGACCTGCTGGCCCAGAATTACGGTGCGGGGATGAGGATTGTTGACTACATTGACGCCGCCGAGGAAGCACGCCAGACCATCAATGATTGGGTCGCCCAGCAGACCGAAGATAAAATCAAGGACCTGTTGCCGGCGGGCTCAGTCAACTCTCTGACCCGTATGGTACTGACCAATGCTATTTATTTCAATGCTGCCTGGGCTAATCAGTTCGAAAAAGAAGCTACGCAACCCGCTCAGTTCACTTTACCGGATAACAGCACCGTCAGCGTGGATATGATGAAGCAATATGCCGAGCATTATAACTATGCCGAAGGCCAGGATTACCAGGTTATCGAACTGCCTTATGACGGCCGGGAACTGTCCATGCTGGTCTTGCTGCCGGCCGAGGGTAAATTCACTGAATTCGAAAGCACGCTGGACGACAGCCTTCTGAATACAATCCTGGCCCAACTCCAGCCTGCAGCAGTGAACCTGAGCATGCCTAAATTCGAGATAAAATATGAGACCGGTCTGGCCGGCGCTATGCGGTCTCTGGGTATGCAGCAAGCCTTTATTGGCGGTACGGCCGATTTTTCAGGTATGACCGGTAACCTGGACCTGTACATAACCGATATCCTGCATAAAGCCTTTATCTCGGTTGATGAAGCCGGTACTGAAGCTGCCGCTGCTACGGGAGTGGTGTTTGGCACCTCTTCTATGCCGACGGACATCAAAGACTTCACTATGGACAGGCCTTTCATCTTCATGATTAAAGACAATCCCAGCGGGCAGATTTTATTCCTGGGACGGGTGACCAATCCTCAGGAATAAAAAGGACCACGCAATTAACGGCAAACGATAAACTCTCTCCTGTTTTATCTTGCAGAAAGGGGAACCTTAAAGAAGGTTCTCCTTTCTGTTATTGGCGTCTGAGTTCTGGTATCATGATGCTGTAAGTACAGGATTGAACAGAGGTTGAAGAATTTTAGGGTTGAGGAAATATGAGTTACTACGTCAGATTATTATCACCTGCCACCAGACCGTTTCCTTTCAGCGAGCTTAAAAATGAAGTCGCAACCATCTGTTTGCTGAAGGGGGAGGAAGAGGACTGGGACGAAATCGAGATATCCGGTCCCTCGGAGATACCTGTGGCCTTGCTCGAGCGGATTAAGGTGGAATACGGCGGAGCAGGTGTTGACCTGATCGGAATCCTTAAGAACAGGCTGACCGGCTGTCTGCCGGCTAATGCGCGTGAATGGATTTACTCGTATCTCTCTTCCGTCCGGACGGTTTACGCCTTTCGCCTGTTGACTGACAATCTGACCACCAGCCTGGAATGGCAGACGCTGGGTCTGATACAAAATCAACTCAAAGACAAGCTGGGCGGTATTATTCAGTCCGATAATGAAGGCTATTTTAATGAGAACGGCGATTATATTTTGTGGCAGATGTATGCAGGGGCTGCGGGCAGCATACCGGCGGCGGTAATGGTTGAAGGCGGTGAATGGATTCCCTTTTCATTGAACCTGAATGATGAACGGGCGGTCGAACGCTTCAAAAGAGGCGAAAGGCCGCCTAAAGGGTTCCTGGAGGTACTGTTCAGAAAATAAAAGGAGCGTCCCGGCGCTCCTTTGGTTTATAACAGCGCTGGTTATTACTTTTTAAGCTGCTCTGTCAGCAAGGGAACGATTTTGAACAGGTCGCCCACCAGCCCGTAGGTGGCGATTTCGAAAATAGGGGCAGAGGGATCGTTGTTGATAGCCACGATGATATCGGCGGTCTGCATGCCGGCCTGATGTTGCACTGCACCGGAGATGCCGCAGGCGATATAGAGTTTGGGTGATACCGTTTTGCCGGTCTGCCCCACCTGGTGTGAGTAAGCAATCCAGCCGTCATCGACTGGAGGACGGGAGGACCCCACTGCGGCGCCCAACGCAACTGCCAGCTCTTCAATCAGCTTGAAATTCTCCGGTTTACCCAGTCCGCGTCCACCGGATACAATGATATCCGCCTCATCCAGCTTGATCCTTTCGCTGATATCTTCCACGAAGCTCAACAATTTGGTGCGCGAACTGACTGCCTCTTGGGCGAAGTCAATTTTTATAATTTGTCCCTGTCGTCCTGACTCCGGGTCCCCTCGTTTGAAGGTACGCGGGCGGACGGTAGCCATTTGCGGACGGCTGGAGGGACAAATGATGGTGGCCATGATATTACCGCCGAAGGTAGGGCGGGTCTGCAGCAACTGCCGTTTTTCTACATCTATTTCCAGTCCGGTGCAGTCCGCGGTCAGGCCGCATTTGAGGGCTGCTGCTACCCGCGGAATAAAGGACCGTCCCAGGGCGGTCGCTCCGGCCAGGACTATCTCCGGCTTGTATTCGCGGATCAGCCCGCATAGCTGGGCGGTCAGCAGATCTTCCGGATTTGCGGCCAGGGCCGGGTCATCGACCAGGTAGACCTTGTCCGCTCCGTTGCTGATAAGCTGCTCGCTATTCTCTATCGAACTGCCGCAACAGACTGCCGAGACATCGGTCTGCAGGGTAGCTGCAAGCTCGCGGGCCTTGGCCAGCAACTCGAATGAGACTGATTTGATTTTGCCGTTTCTCTGTTCAGCGAAAACCCAGACTCCGCGATGGTCTGAGTCCGCTGCGGCGGGAGCAGTCTGCGGCAAGCTGATAGCCTCGC
Organism: Dehalococcoidales bacterium; assembly: GCA_034429955.1. Lineage (GTDB taxonomy): Bacteria > Chloroflexota > Dehalococcoidia > Dehalococcoidales > UBA3254 > DATIKD01. The sequence continues at coordinate 4,795 of DAOUFH010000129.1, read as the reverse complement.
TGGGGCATTCTTTCTCACAGGCCCCGCACAGGGTACAGCCTTCACCTATAATAATTTCGTTATCTTTAATGGAAAGAACGCCGAAGGGACAGGTATTAACACAGACCGCACAGCGCGTGCATTTTTGAGAATCGATTGTGATAGCCAAATTCAGACTCCCGTAAGCAATATAGTATTCAGGTCAGCCGGGTTATTTTTTAAATACCAGGGCCGAGCAAATGCAGATACGGTCGCAATTCCCGCAGGCATTGCATTTGCCGGCATTAAAATTTGCTTTTCCAGCTTTATTAAACAGGGCATGGGTAGGGCAGACTTCGATACAGAGCCCGCAACCCACGCATTTCGCTTTCTCTATGGTTACAGACAAGGCCTTCTCCTAATAAGTGCCGCCGCCCAGGTTCTTGCCGGGGATGACAGTTATCGCTCCATACTGGCAGGACTGCTTGCAGACTCCGCAGCTCACGCATTGGGAATTGTCCACTATCCTGGCTTTGCCGTCGACCACTTCAAAAAGGGCGTAAGGGCAGTTAATCACGCACTGGAAGCACCCTGTGCATTTTTCCTGATTGATTATTACAGACATCAGATCACCAGCTTAAACAGTTTAAAGCAGACTGGCTTCCCTCAGTTTGGCGACCAGACAGACCACCTGTGTTTCAGCCTCACCGGAAAGCATTTCCGCCTTTTTCTCATGTTGAGGAGTGAATATTTTAACTACCCGGGTATATGAACCGTTCAGCCCCACTCCGGCGGGGTCCAGCCCCATATCCGCTGCGGTCCAGACCGGTATTTTAGCGCTTTTGGATTTCATGATGCCCCGCAGAGACGGCAAACGGGGAAGGTTAATTTCCTTAGTTACTGTGATGACAGCTGGCAGCGGGCTTTCGATTACCTCATGACCTTCCTCTATCAGGCGTTTTACCCGCATCCGCCCGTCGGCGATCTCTTCTAGGGTTCCCACATAGGCTATGAAGGGCCAGTTAAGCATTTCAGCCATTTCCGGTCCGACCTGTGCGGTATCCCCGTCCGTGGACTGGCGTCCGCAAAGAATCAAATCGACCGGAGCAAGCTTCTTGACCGCGCCGGCCAGGGTAAACGCGGTCGCCCAGGTATCCGAACCGGCAAAAGCGGCGTCACTTAAAAGCACGCCTTCGTCAGCACCCAGTGAGATGGCCTCTTTCAGCATATCGGCCGCCTGGGGCGGTCCCATGCTGATGACCGTCACCTTGCCGCCGTATTTCTCTTTAAGTCGCACACCCTCTTCCAAAGCGTAGCAGTCGAAGGGGTTAATCACGTTTTTAATGCCCTGCCGGATAAGGGTATTGGTTTCAGGGTTGATTTTAACTTCCGTGGTACCCGGGACCTGTTTCAAACAGACTATGATGTTCATTCGGACAAAGCCTTTCTTTTACGCAATTCAATGGCGATGGCGTTACGCAGTACCTGGTTGGAGCCTTCGTAAATCTGGGTGATTTTGGCATCCCTCATCATTTTTTCGACCGGATAGTCCCGCATATAACCGGTCCCGCCGCAGAGCTGTACGGCATCGGTCGCAACTCTCATAGCAGTATCGGAGGCAAAAACTTTGGCCATGGCTGACGTTTCTGTGTAATTTTTGGAGGCGTCGGCGTTGCGGGCCGCGGCATAGACCAGAGCGCGGGCCGCTTCAACCTGGATAGCCATATCGGCCAGATGGTTCTGGATGACGGGCTGGTTTATCAGGGCCTGTCCGAACTGCACCCGGTCCCTGGTATACTCATAGGCGGCTTCCAGAGAGCCCTGAGCGATGCCCAGAGCTTGAGCTGCTACTCCAGGACGGGACTTGTCCAGCAACTTCATGGTCATTATAAAACCCATGCCGGGCTTGCCTATCAGATTGCTTTCCGGTACTAGGCAGTTCTGGAAGACCAGTTCGCGGGTGGCCGAAGCCCGGATGCCCAGCTTTTTTTCTTTTTTACCGAAAGTGAAACCGGGTGTGCCTTTTTCCACCAGGAGGGTACTGGCTCCCCGGGCTCCTTTGGATTTATCGGTCAGGGCCACGACGGAGTAGATCTCGGCTTCTCCGCCGTTAGTAATAAACTGTTTGGTGCCGTTGAGTAAATAACCGCCCTCCACTTTTTCAGCAGTGGTACGAATGGCGCTGGCGTCGCTGCCGGCGGTAGATTCAGTCAGGGCGAAGGCCGCCAGTTTACGTCCGGCGGCGATATCCGGCAGATATTTTTGTTTCAATTCTTCAGAACCGTAGTCCATCAGGGTATAGGTACCCAGCGCGCTGGCAGCATAGCTGATGGCTACGCCGCTGCAGATACGGCTGAGTTCTTCCACAACCAGGCAGAGTTCAAAACAACCGCCGCCCAGGCCTTCATAGGCTTCAGGCACAAAGACCCGGAAGAGGTCGGAGGTTCCCATTTCATGAATGATTTCCCAGGGAAACTCTTCCTTTTCATCAAGCTGCGCACGGACAGGCAGGATGCGTTCTTCAGCCAGTTGGCGGGCCAGATCTTTAATGGTCTTTTGCTCTTCGCTTAAAAAATACTGCAAAGGCCCCTCCTTGATTATCGATGCAATGCGTTCATTATAAAGGTGAAAATTCCAGCCAGTCAAACCGCTAAAGAACTAGTCTGGAATGTCGAATGACGGTTATAATAGATTTGATACAGGCAGAATCAAAGGTGTTGAGGAAGGCCAATTCAGAAGGTGAAAATAGTTATCAGCCGTCAGTTTACAGTTCGTGACTGAATAGAAAGGGTAACTGATAACGCAAGACAGCTTACTTATTTGTCCTTGACCCCGTGCAGTAATTATAATAGAGAAAGCGAATAAGCTAGACAGGTCGCGCATATGACTTTACCTAAATCTCCCTGGAACAACACTTATGCCGGCGAGAATAAAACCCGGGACGCTAAGCCCAGTCCTCTGGCGATATACGCGGTTAGCGTGCTCAAAGAAAGTTCTCAATTTAAAGATAAGGGTGGTCTTTTTATCCTGGAACTGGGCTGCGGATACGGCCGGGATGCCTTTTATCTGGCTCAAAATTTGCCCTGCCGGATATTGGGACTGGATAGCTCCGAGGAGACTATAGCAATAGCCCGCACCAGCATCCCGCCTGAAGTGCAAAAGCAGGTGGAATTACTCTGTTATGATTTTGCCGATGTCCGGGATAAGTTCGATATAATCTTTGCCTCGAATACCTATCAGAGTCTGGCCAAAGAAGAGCGGCTGAAATTGCGTCAGACAGTCCAGCGTTGCCTGAAATCGGGAGGACTGCTTTTTTTAAATGCCCTGTCGGTACGGGATAGCGAGCATTTCGGTAAAGGCCGGCCTGTAGATGGAGATTTTAACGCTTTTTTCGATGAGCGTTTTCTGCATTTCTGTACCCGCCTGGACCTGGAGCGTGATTTTGAGTTTCTCGATATCCAGGCTCTTTTCGAAAGGGAATACCGTGAACGCCAGGCCGGCGGAGAAGAACAGCATATTTACTGGTTTTTGGCAGGTCAGGCGAAGTAAGCCCGGTCTGGGTTGATTCCAGCTTAAATTAAAGATTGAATTACATTAACGTAAGGAGGATAACACTTTGAAGAAATCAGTCAAAGGGACTCAAACTGAAAAAAATCTGTTGACGGCTTTTGCCGGTGAATCCCAGGCCCGCAACCGCTATGTGTTTTTTGCCAGCGTGGCCAAGAGAGAAGGTTACGAACAAATCTCTAATATTTTCACAGAAACTGCCGCTAATGAAAAAGAACATGCCGAGGTCTTTTTTAAATACCTGGAAGGCGGTGATGTCGAGATAACTGCAGCCTATCCGGCCGGCGTTATCGGGGATACCCAGGCCAATCTGAAAGCTGCCGCCGACGGGGAAAAGCTGGAGTGGAGCGTGCTGTATAAAGATGCAGCCAGCATCGCTGCCCAGGAAGGTTTCAGCGAGATTGCCACCTCATTCAAAGAAATCGCTGAAGTCGAGGAATTCCATGAGAAGAGATATCGCAAACTGCTGGACAATGTAACCAAGGGAGAAGTCTTCAAGAAAAAGGCCACTGTTAAATGGCATTGTACCAATTGCGGTTATATTCATGAGGGCCCGGAAGCGCCGGATGTCTGCCCGGCTTGCAAACACAGCAAAGCTTACTACGAACTGCTGGCTGAAAACTACTAATAATTATTTCCACAGGGGAACAGGCCACTGAGATTTCAGTGGCCTGTTTTTTAATATTTTAGCCTCAGAAACTATCAAAAAAACACTCCAAGTGGTATACTTATAGATAGTCTGCTTCATATTCCCCGGCAATTTCAGGGAGAAAATCGGGCGACAGACGGGTGATGATTTTTAAAAATATGGCTACTAAACGCGATTATTACGAAATATTGGGTGTTGACCGCAATGCCAGTGAGGAAGATATTAAAAAAGCTTTCCGTAAACTGGCCTTTAAATACCATCCGGACCATAATACCGAAGATAAATCAGGTGAAGCCTTTAAAGAGATAAATGAGGCTTATGGAGTTCTGTGCGACCGCGACAAGCGGGCCGCTTATGACCGTTACGGCCATGCCGGTGTCGATAACGGCATGGGGCGTGGATTTGAAGGTATGGATTTTGGCGGTTTCGGAGATATCTTCGATGCTTTTTTCGGCGGTGCCACCAGCACTGCCTCACGTCAGGGACCTCAGCAGGGCGGTGATCTGCGGGCAGCTATGACTATCACCTTCGAAGAGGCGGTATTCGGCTGTGAAAAAGATATCAAAGTACACCGGGTGGAGAACTGTTCGAATTGTCATGGCACAGGCTCAAAACCCGGTA
>DAOUFH010000128.1:0-4700 GCA_034429955.1 Dehalococcoidales bacterium | reverse complement strand
ATTGAGTGGTGCCGTCGGCGCTTTCCAGGACAGCCTGCAAAGCGGAACTGACCGGAACGGCCTGAATACGGGAAATGACCGGGGGAGCGGACGGGCTTTGCAGCCAGTTATAAAGCGCAGCGATAATCTGACGGTCGGATTCCGTCAGGCCGGCGGGATTATGCATCACCAGCACCGCCGAACCGGATGAATCGGCTGTAGATCCCGGGAAACGCTCCTCCAGCAGCTTCTGCGCCTGGATGGACTCCGTATCACGCGGTAAAAACTGGGTATCGTCGGTCACCCCGACACTGGACAACGAGGGAGCCAGGAATAGCAGTACTAGCGAGAGCGCTATCCAGAAAATGATAATAGCGAATTTGTACCTGGCGGTGAAGTTGGCCAACCTGATAAACATAGTCAAACTTATTATATAACAACAGCCGTCAGGCGTCAGCTATCAGTTTCGGGAAAGAGGTATTCAATACTACCAAATACTGCCGATTCTTCAATTAGGAGAGAGTGAGCGTACCTGGTCATTCGTTAATCGTTCGTAGAGTCGGACAGCCCGGTCAGACTGGAGGCGAGGCAGAGGTTTACAAGCTAATAGCTAAAAGCTAAATCAGCGGGCACTCTGCGCACCGGCCCTGCGTACAAAAACGTTTATATATATATAGCAGTCCCTGGGCGGCGCAGGCGGACACACTCTCGGAGGGCGGCCAGCCTGTCTGCCGGCAGAGATGCCTGGTAATGCTGTTGGAGCCGCCGGACGGCCACTGCAGCGCCACCTGTCTTACCTGCTCTTGTTGGGCGGGACTGCGTCCGGTAGCCGAGGCCAGAGGCAGGATAACATCGAGTGCCAGGGCGGCAATGCGCTCACTCCCCAGCAGTGCTCCGCCGGGGTAGAGAGGACGGGCGAAATCATAATGCTCCGACCAGTAATCCGCCCGGGACAGGGCCAGGACCGACTTCAGATAAGTGCTATATTCAGATACGGACAACCTGAAAAGCGGCTCGACCAGACCTCCCATCCAACTGCCCGGCAGCAGCGCTGCCAGCAGACTGCCCAGGGCGGCGATGCGGCGCACCGGATGATTGGCCGGGCGTACCCGGTAGCTCTGCCAGCCCTCTACCGGCGCTAAAAAGCGTTCCGGGCAGCACCGCCAGAGTTCTTCCAGTTGACCGGCGAATCCGTCCGCTGAAAACGAGCGCTGTGACGGCAGCAGTCCGGCCCGCCCCAGCAGCACCGCCTGCAGCCACCTTTCCCGTTGGGGGCTCTCCAGAGCAGACGCTCGGGCCGCCATTAGCACCGCCGGACATTGTTCGGCCAGGTTATAAAGGGGCCGGCGGTTAGCCGCGTAACCCAGGGCTTCGGCTACAGACTGATAAACCAGTTGCTCGGGCTCTCTGCGGTGCAGGGCGGAACTGAAGGACTCAGCCTTATCGGCCAGCCTGAGCAGCCCGGCTTGCACAACCCGCTGCTGCAGGACTGCGAATGGCAGCGAGCGGCCGCAATCAAAGCCCAGGCCGGGTGAGCCAGCCGCCGTCTCCATCCGGCAGTTCTCCAGTTCAACGGTGGGTACCGCGCTGCCGTTCTGGCAAAGGGCCGGCCGGGGACTGTCCGCCCGGTAGACCACCTGCAGGATGATGCGGTTATAGGCCGGATCGCGGTGATGGCCGTGAGTACGCCAGCCGCTGGACAGCGAATGGACCTCGATAGCACCGGAACGGTACTCCGAGCCGAACCTGACCAGGGCATCCTGAAAATCACCGCCGCGGCCGCAGTCCGCCCGTCCTGCATAAACAACCTCCAGAGGGTTCCCCTGCAGGTCTTGCAGAAAACGGGTTTTATCCAGCAGCCGCAGCCACAGGGCTGTAACTTCTTTTTCCGGCAGCACACTGGCAGCGCACATTTCGACCTCTGCCCCCTGCACTCAAATTAGCTCATTTTTACACGTTAGCGTGTAATTGTCAAGGACGGATGCATATCCGTCCTTGACAATAGCTTTTAGTTGTTAAATTTTGGAGTTAAGGGAGGGGCAGAGCAGTCTGACGTTTCCGAGTACTGAATTCAAAAGGCAAATCAGAGTGTCCCCTTTGCATTGCGGTCATTTGAATTTGCTGCGAATTTATTATTTCGAATTGCGTATTTAGTGGTGGGCAACTTTCAGCTGGCGGATCTTGCCCTCTTACGCTATATCGTGTAAAATCCGCATATGCAGGATAAAAACAAATACACTGTCGAGAGCAGTGTCTGGGATAAAACCCGCATTCAGGCACTGCGCCGGCACCTCAAATTGACCCAGCAGGAAATGGCCGACCGGATGGGCACCCGCCAGCAGACCATCAGTGAATGGGAAAAGGGACTGTACCAGCCGCGCGGCACTTCGGTTAAAATGCTCTCGCTCATCGCAGAAACAGCCGATTTCAAGTACGACAGCCGGCGCCGGAGCGGCTAGCCGGAGCAGACCCTTCAGGCCTTCTGCCGTTCTCCGGCCCGGACCGCCACAGGCTTGCGGCAGCCGGAATTATTTGCCAATCTCCTTGAGATAAATTACAATATAAAAGTTTGCGGAAATTTATCAATCTTGCGGTTCAAAAAACGTCAAAATAGGGCCAGGATAGCCTAAAAATAAAAAAGCATGAGGCTTGTACTGCCTTGTTTTGGCTTAAGAGCCGGTCTAATTGGCCTAAAACGGCTATTATTTTCCTCAATCAGATTTGCACAGCTTTTTAATCTGAGCTATGATAGTAATTAGCAGTCGACTTATTGGACTGCTAATTAATTTAAAAAGATGAAAATTTTAATTCAGGAGGATATTCAATGGCAGCAAAATTACAACCATTGGCTGATCGTTTAGTGGTCAAACCGATGCAGAAAGAAGAAATGACCAAGGGTGGTATTTACCTTCCCGACACCGCTAAAGAGAAACCGCAAGAGGGTGAAGTCATCGCAGTAGGGCCCGGACGCCTGACCGATGAAGGCAAAAGAATCGCCATGGATGTCAAAGTGGGCGACATCGTAATTTATTCCAAATACGGCGGCTCTGAAATCAAGATTGATGACGTTGAAATGATAATCCTGCGCGAAAGCGATATTCTGGCTAAAAAAGCCTGATACAGCCCTGAACCGGCTGGTTCGAAATGCAAAAACGCCTGATTCAAACAGTTTTTCAATTTCGAATTTATAGTTTTAAGCTTAAAAAATAACGGAGGAAATATAAATCAATGGCTAAACAAATCATATTTGGCGAAGATGTCAGACACGCCCTCAAAAAGGGTATCGATACCCTGGCAGATGCCGTTAAAGTTACCCTCGGCCCCAAGGGCCATGCCGTCGCTCTGGACAAGAAATGGGGCGCACCCCAGGTAGTCGATGACGGCGTGACCATCGCCAAGGAAATCGAACTGCCCGATCCTTTTGAAAATATGGGCGCCCAGCTGGTCAAAGAGGCCGCCACCAAGACCAATGACGCGGTCGGCGACGGCACCACCACTTCCACCATCCTGGCCCATGCCCTGGTCACCGGCGGATTCAAGAATATCGCGGCCGGCGCTGATAATATGGCCCTCAAGAGAGGCATTGAGAAAGCTACCAAGGCCATCATTGAAGAGCTCAAAAAGAACTCCACCGAAGTCAAAGGCAAAGAGCAGATCGCCCAGGTCGGCACCATCACCGCCAAAGATACCGAGATCGGTAACCTCATTGCCGATGTGATGGAAAAAGTCGGTAAAGACGGCGTCATCACTGTTGAAGAGTCCAAAGGCACCCAGTTCGAGACCGAATTTGTTGAAGGTATGCAGTTCGACCGCGGTTACCTCAGCGCCTACTTCGTCACCAACGCCGACAGAATGGAAACCGTTATTGAAGATCCTTATATTTTAATCACCGACAAGAAAATTTCCGCTATCAACGACATGCTGCCCGCCCTGGAGAAGATTTTACAGGTCTCCAAGAACCTGGTCATCGTGGCTGAGGACGTTGAAGGCGAAGCCCTGGCTACCCTGGTAGTCAACAAACTGCGCGGCACCCTCAATATCCTGGCCGTCAAAGCTCCCGGTTTCGGCGACAGAAGGAAAGCCATGCTCGAAGATATGGCCATCCTGACCGGCGGTAAAGTTATCTCTGAAGAAGTCGGCCGCAAGCTGGATTCAGTCACCATCGAGGACCTGGGCCGGGCCCGCAGAGTGACCTCCGATAAAGATAACACCACCATCGTCGAAGGCAAAGGCGCCGAAGCCGAAATCGAGGCCAGAATCAAGCAGATCAAAGCCCAGATCGCCGAGACTACTTCCGATTTCGACCGCGAAAAGTTGCAGGAAAGACAGGCCAAACTGGCTGGCGGCGTAGCCGTTATCAAAGTCGGCGCTGCCACTGAAACCGAATTGAAAGAGAAGAAACATCGCGTAGAAGATGCCCTGTCAGCCACCAAAGCAGCGGTTGAAGAAGGCATCCTGCCCGGCGGCGGCGTCGGTCTGATGACCGCTATCAAAGCCCTGGATAGCATCAAAGCCGAAGGCGACGAAGCCACCGGTGTGGACATCGTCCGCAAAGCCATCGAAGAGCCTATCCGCTTCATCGCTGAGAACGCCGGACGCGACGGAGCAGTAGTTGTAGACACCATCAAGAGAAGCCCCAAAGGCTACGGCTATGATGCTGCGAACGATGAATTCGACGATATGATCAAGAGAGGCATCATCGATCCTACTAAAGTGGTCAG
>DAOUFH010000127.1:0-4381 GCA_034429955.1 Dehalococcoidales bacterium | reverse complement strand
GGCTGATAAGTCCCGATAAGACCACCATGCTGCTTAACGCCGGACTGAGTGCGGTGGCCTTCGAGTCCGACTCAATCTCCACCACAGAGTCTATCCGTGAATTTACAGCCTCCGCTCCCGCCGACTTGCAAATTTATGTTTCCGGACAGGTTGGAACCTATAGTGATGTTTATGAAAATCTGGCTAAAAGCATCGATTTAACCACCCTTATCACCGCCGTACTGGTAGTAGTGCTATTGATAATCATTTACCGTTCGCCCATAGCCGCGCTGGTGCCGCTCTTGACCATCGGACTGGCTTTCCTGACGGCCCGCGGTATTACCGGTTTTATCGGTCAGGCGGGAGTATCTATCTGGTCCCAAATCGAAATATTCCTGATTGTGCTTATATTCGGTATAGGCACCGACTATTGTCTGTTCCTGATCTCCCGCTTCCGCGAAGAATTGAAGAATGAAGCTGACCGTAAAGCAGCCATGCGCCAGTCTATCGCCAGAGTGGGCATAGTTATCGCCGCCAGCGCTCTGGCTGTAGTAGTAGGACTGTCCGGCCTCTACGCCGCAGACTATCAGATGATCAAGACCATGGGACCTTTGCTGGGGATATCCATATTGATTACCCTGCTAGCGGCTTTGACCCTGTCGCCAGCTTTAGCTTCGTTGTTCGGTAAAATACTATTCTGGCCGAACCATAAAAATCTTAACCCTAAAAACAACAATTCCAAACCCGGCTTCTGGCATAAAATTGCGGACTTCACCACCCGCAAACCCGCTATAGTCGGCGGCATCGCCCTGGTAGTGCTGCTCCTGCCCTACCTGGCACTGCCCGGACTGAACCGTTCGTTCGATCAGATGGCGGAACTACCGGAAAGTGCGGAATCTATCGCCGGATTCAATGTCCTGAAAGAACACTATGATATCGGGGAGATGGACCCGCCCTCGGTTTTGCTGGTCGCTCCGGAAGGGATGTCATTAAACTCGCCCGAAGCATTATCAGCTTTAAGCCGGGTTGCCGCGGAATTGCAATCCGTCAATCATATAGTCAAAGTGCAATATATTTTGAGTCCGGAAGGATCTTCCGAACCGTTGTCTGAACTGACGGTCAGCGGCCAGTTGACTGCCATCGGCGAAAATCTGGCGCAATATATGGAGGGCATGAACTCTCCTTCGGCAGATAGTGCCGCTATAGCTTCCGGATTCACTCTTATAGAAGCTTACTTCAGCGAACTGGGACAGTCTTTCAACTGGCTGGCGGATGAACCTGTATACCAGTCGACATTGGCGGCTTTAAACGACTTACACAATCAGACCGAAGCCGTTATGCAAAGCGCCCTGGTCGAAAATCAGCTCTCGGCCCTGAGCCTGCAAATCTCCGCCTTTTCTAATCCCAATTCCGATTTATCCGCCTTTATGCAGCCTGAAACTCAGCAACTGCTGGTAGCTTTCTCAGGCTATCTGCAGGAACTGGCCTCAGCCTATCCGGAAATCACGGATTCGACGGACTATCAAAATGCCCTGGCAGTTTTGAGCGGCTTCCAACAACTGGCAGAAGCTTACCCCAATATGACTGAAGAACAAATCGCAGAACTGGCCGCCTCACTGCCGGATTCAATCAATCTTTTATCACAGAGTCTGGCCAATCTGGCGCAGCACTTTGCAGGCAGCGGCTCGCTGCTGTTTTCTCAATCTCTGGCCCAGCTGTCCGGAGATAGCTCTCAGCAGGCTGCACTGGTAGCCGCACTGGCGCAATTCCAGCAGAATCTAACCGAACTCAATCAGCTGTTTATTCAGAAGGGTAATCCGCCCTTCCTGTCGGCAACTCTCCTGCAGTCCGACCAGCAATCTCAAAACCTGCTGAGCCTTTTCTTCAGCCAGGACCGGCGGGCAACCCGGCTTTATCTGGTACTGGATGCCTATCCGCAGTCCGACACTGCCCTGCAGGCAGTCGAAGATGCCCGTACCACTTTAAACAGCGCCCTGCAAAACACTTCGCTCTCCTCAGCGGAAGCGGTCATCGGCGGGACTACAGCCGAACTGGCCGACGTCCGCTTCGTGCTGGATAACGACTTTAACCGGATTATGATAGTAGTACTGGCCGCTGTGTTCATCGTGCTGGCCCTGCTGCTGAAAAGCCTGCTGGCACCCATATACCTGCTAATTACAGTCTTGATCAGCTACGGCACCACCCTGGGAATATCTACCTGGATATTCCAGGACTTGTTAGGACAATCAGGTATCAGCTTCCTTATACCCATCATCGTCCTGGTATTACTGATAGCCCTGGGTTCCGACTACAACATCTTTTTGATGTCACGGGTACGTGAAGAATCGCAAGGACAAAACACCCGTGAGGGAGTACGGCGGGCTGTCATTGCCACCGGAGGCGTTATCACGGCCTGCGGTATAATTCTGGCGGGCACTTTCGGCGCCCTGGTTATCTCACCCATTCGTACTTTGATGCAAATCGGCGTCACCGTATCCATCGGTGTGTTAATCGATACCTTCATCGTCAGAGCGCTGCTGGTACCCTCAATCGCCAGCCTTTTAGGACGCTGGAACTGGTGGCCGGCCAAAAGGAAATAGAGTCAGCAGATCCCGGCGTTTGCCGGGATCTGCTTTTTTCTTGATTCTCACGCTGGAACTCTCCCATTTTCAAGCCAGCCGTATTAACGTTTGTAAGCAGCCCCTCAATTGTTTAAAATAATTTAGAATCACCTCATCGGGAGAATACTGCCATGAATAAAGTTAAACTGATAACCGACAGCACTGCCGATCTTTCCCCGGAATTAATCAAACAATATGATGTAGCCGTTATCCCACTTTATGTCAACTTTGGCACTCGCAGCTATAAAGATAATGTGGATATCGATACCCGCACGTTATATCGCATGGTGGACGAAGGACATGTCCTGCCCACCACCAGCGCACCGACCCCGGATGACTTTATTGCGGAATTCGGGAAATATATCAATCAGGGTATGGATATCCTTTGCACAACTATTTCTTCCAAGTTCTCATCGAGTTACCAGAATGCCTGTCTGGCGGCTGAAGCTTTTCCTGCCGGCCGCATTAAAGTTATTGATTCGTTTAACCTGTCAACCGGCATAGCTCTGCAGGTCTTGACTGCAGCCGACTGCCTGAACACAGGCCTGAGCCTCGAAAAAACTTTCGCCTTGGTGAAAGGCAAGGTTGACAAGGTAGAGACCGAATTTATCATCGACAGCGTTGAATATCTGCATAAAGGCGGGCGCTGTTCGGGTTTGCAGATGTTTTTATCTTCTCTGCTGAAAATCCATCCCATTATCAAAGTCGAGAACGGTGCGATGAAAGCAGCGGCCAAAGTACGCGGAGGCAGACAGCAGGTTTTAAACCAGTTACTCTCGGATGCGGTCAAAAATTTAGCCCGCATGGATCCCCGACGGGTCTTTATCACTCACTCGCTGGCCGATGAAGATGCCGCCTGGTTGAAAGAGCAGTTAAGTAAACTGGAGGGCTTGCAAGATATTATCATCACCAACGCCAGCTGTGTTATTTCAACCCATTGCGGACCTAAAACCGTCGGTATTTTATATCTGCTGAAATAACTGACAGGTTCCGGCGATTTCAGCCGGCTGACAAAGCCGGTTTATGAGTTTTCCTCAACAGCAGGAATAAAGGCCATGAACAGGCCGCCAAAGCCGCCCAGAAAAAGAACGGGGTCTGGGCACCGAATTGTTCGAAACTGTTGCCAAGCGGTGGTGCGGCAAACCCGCCTACCATACCGATGGACGTCACCAGCCCTATAGCTGTCCCGCTGTAGGTGCCTTTGACTTCCGGGATCTCCATTATCAGCACATTGGTCAGGGCAAAGGACGAACTGCGCAGAAAATTGGCTATAATCACCAGCGGCCATAAAGCCGCATCGCTTACCAGCGGCACGGCAGCCATGAAAACGGCAGTAACCGCCATGGTGAAAAACAGCATGAATTTATGGGCTCTGAAACGGTTGGCGATAAGTGTCATAGGGATGATGCCCAGCATATAGGCCCCGTTGAAAGCCGTTATGACGCCGTCCGCCGCCGCTATGCTCCAGCCCTGGTCCTGCAAATACAGCGGCAAATAACCGATAAAACCCAGGTTTGACCCCCACAGGGCCAGTGAGATCAGTCCCAGCAGCCAGACCTCTTTTAAACGGACAACCTGTGAAATAGCCTCTTTGAAAGAGACGCTGCTGACCTGGGTATTTTGAATCTCATCCGGTCCCGGCTCCCTGCCGGTTAAAGCCCATAGCAGCCCGATTCCGACAGCCGGAGCACCCAGCAGGAACAGCACATTACGCCAGCCCCCCAGCCAGGGAGAAAGCAAGGTTGCGCTGGTCATGGTGGCCAGCATACCGCCGATAGACC
>DAOUFH010000126.1:0-2480 GCA_034429955.1 Dehalococcoidales bacterium | reverse complement strand
AGACGCCTTCATTGACCAGATCCAGCGGCCGCAGCTTCATATGAGCTTCCATGATGAACTTGTCCTGAGTCAGTGAAATCTTCAAATCGGATGAAAATTCATCCGCATCCGGCTGAGGCCGGATAGCTGCGCTCAAGACCAGCAAATCGGCATCCAGGATAATTGCTTTATTCAGGGCTTTATCCGCAACCTTTATCGCGATTTTATCGCCGGCCACTGAAACCTCGGGCTTGGCCGCGACATCGAAGTGGATAAAAGTCACTCCCGCCTCTCTGGCCTTACGGTACTGTAGTTCATGCATGCCGTAAGTCCGGATATCACGGTATAATATTGTGACCTGGGCATCGGGGTTCAGCTCTTTAATCTTCAGAGCATTATTGATAGCCTGACTGCAGCAGACCCGGCTGCAATACAGGTGTTCGGGTTCGCGTGAACCGACGCACTGGATCATAACGACAGAGCGGGCGGTTTTAACATCGTTTTCTTTCAGTATTATCTTCTTTTCCAGTTCAAGCTGGGTAACGATTGCGGGTGACTGCCCGTAAGCATACTCTACCGGCTTATATTCACTGCCGCCGGTGGCGATAACCGTCACACCATGATTGATTTCCTCACGTTTACCTTCGGCATTGGTTATTTCAGTGATATAATTACCCAGGAAACCGGACATCTTGTTGACTACGGCATTCTTATAAACTTTGATGCCGGGATTGCTTTCAACCTGTTTAATCAGATTGAACAGGAAGGCCTGAGGATCATTGCCATGTTCAGTGAAGAATATCTTACGGGCGTTGCCGCCCAGTTCACCTTCTCTTTCTACCAGGACTGCTTCAAAGCCCTGGTCTGTAAAGGACTGGGCCGCCATCATACCGGCCAGTCCGCCGCCGATAACCAGAGCGCGGCGGGTAACCTGGGCCTGAGTCTGGTGCAAGGGCAGCAGAGTCATGGCGCGTGAGACTGCCATTTTTACCAGGTCCTTGGATTTCTGGGTGGACTCGGGCATATGGCTGGCATGTACCCAGGAACACTGGTCACGGATATTGGCCATTTCAAATAGATATTTGTTTAAACCGCCTTCCCGGATAGTATCCTGGAAGAGGGGTTCATGAGTTCTCGGGCTGCAAGAAGCCACTACGACCCTGTTCAAACCATTCTCTCTAATGGCGTTGATTATCTTGGCCTGCGTATCGGTCGAGCAGGTATACAGGTTTTCTTCGGCATGCACCACATGGGGCAGAGTCTTGGCGTATTCTACCACCTGAGGTACATCAACCACCCGCGCGATATTGGAACCGCAACGGCAGATAAAGACGCCCACTTTGGGCTCTTCGCCGGAAACCTCGGTCTCCGGAGGATAGACTTTTTCAGTCACCAGAGTGCCCCGTGCGGAACTGATAACCTGTCCGGCTAAACAGGCCGCAGCGCTGGCGCTCATTACCGACTCAGGGATATCTATCGGAGAAGTGAAAGCTCCGGCTACAAATACGCCTGCGCGGGAAGTCACATTGGGCTCCAGCTCGCGGGCAGCACAGAAACCGAATCTGTCCAGTTCTACACTGAACTTTTCAGCCAGCTGACGAGTACCGGCAGAGGGTACCAGACCCACTGAAAGTACTACCATATCAAATTCTTCCTGGACCTTCCGGCCGGTTTCGTCAGTATATTCCAACAGCAGATTATGACTCTGCTGTAATTCCTTAACCATGGAAGGAATGCTATTAATATATCTCACGCCAAATTTATCTTTGGCAGATTCGTAATAGCGTTCGAAACCTTTACCGAAGGCCCGGATATCATTATAGAAAATTGTGGGCTTGATGTTGCCGTCATGCTCTCTGGCGATAATAGCTTCCTTGGTGGCATACATACAGCAGACTGAAGAACAATATTCATTGCCGCAGCTCTTATCGCGGGAGCCGACGCACTGAATCCAGGCCACTTTGACCGGATGCCGTCCGTCGGAAGGACGTTTCACCGTCCCCTGGAAAGGACCTGAGGCCGACAGCACGCGCTCGAAATCCAGGCTGGTCAGGACATTGGGCATACGTCCGTAACCGTATTCGCCCTTGATCCTGGCATCGAAAGCATCAAAGCCCGGCGCCAGTACTACTGACCCGACATTAACATCTATAAATTCATCTTTTTGGGTATGATCGATAGCCTTGGCCTGGCAGACCGAGACGCACTGCAGACATTCACTGCAGAGGCCGCAGTTGAGACAGCGTTCGGCTTCCTGTTTAGCCTGTTCTTCTGTATACATAATGGCGGCTTCTTTGAAGGTGGAGACCCGCTCTGCCATGGGTATGCTGGACAGTTTGACCCGGCTCAGTTTCGGATGTTTCCCTTCCGGCACCGGCGCAGGAGTTTCTTTGACCTTAACCCGGCCTTCCTTCTCATCCTGACCGTTCAGGAAACGGTCGATAGAGATGGCCGCCTCATGTCCCTGGGCGATAGCTTCGACAGCGGATTTGGGACCGGTA
>DAOUFH010000125.1:0-3659 GCA_034429955.1 Dehalococcoidales bacterium | reverse complement strand
GCGGTACTTTACCGGATATTAAGAGAACCTCAATTCAAGCAAGCAGTGCTGAAAGAACGCAGCCTGATTATCGGTATTCTGGAAAAAGACCACCCGCTGCGCGAAAGAATTCAATTATTGCTGTTGCGCTGCGGCCGCTCCAATATTAAAAACAATTTATTCAATCAATTATGGGACCGGCAATATCCCCGGGTAAACCTGGGCTGGGTCATTACAGCCCTGGCGATATGCGCGCTGGGTTTACCCATAGCCGCTATCGTCACACAATCCTTAACCTTGATAATCCCGATGGTAGTCCTGTTTCTAATCAATCTATTCATACATTATTTCATCAAGTACAGTAAGAAAATAGACAGCTATTCCTTCAATTATTTGATTTCAACGGTAGTGACCGCTCAAAAAATCGGAACGCTCAAAGACAGAGACCTGGCCGGACGCTTGAGCAGGATAGCCACCCTGTATAAAGAGGTCAGCGGCATCATTCAGAAACCGCGTTTTCTGTTTTCCTTCAATAAAGGCAGCATAGACCCGCTGCTGGGAGCGCTGGCAGACTATCTGAACATTCTATTTTTGCAGGAACTGCGTTCTTACAGCCATATCAGCCGCAGCGTAACCCGTTATACGGATAAATTAAGAGAACTCTACTTTTTAGTCGGAGAACTGGACGCTCTGACTTCAATTGCATCCTACCGGGCCAGTCTGGACAGCTACAGCGAACCGCAGTTACAGGCAGAGTCTGTAGTCCTGGAACTGCAGGCAGCCAGGCATCCGTTAATCGAGAGACCGGTCCCCACCTCTATTACAACAGATAAGAGAGGGATTATTATCACCGGCTCGAACATGAGCGGCAAATCCACCTTTTTACGCAATATCGGCGTCAATGTTATAATGGCCCAGACCATCTACACCACTCTCTGCTCGCATTACAGCGGCAGCTTTTTCAGGGTGATTACTTCAATAGGCCGCAGTGACGACCTGCTGGCGGGCGAGAGCTTCTATTATGCCGAAGCACAGAGAATCCTGAAAGCGCTGCGCAGCATCGATAACCGGATACCGACGCTGTGCATCATCGATGAAATGCTTTCCGGGACCAACTCAACTGAGAGACTGCAAGCTTCAGAAGCTATCGTACGTTACCTGGTAAAACAAAACACCCTGGCGGTAATCGCCACTCACGACATCGAACTGGTAGAGCGTCTAAACGGCCTGTGTGACCTGTATCATTTCAGCGATAAGGTGGACGATAGCGGCCTCAAGTTCGACTACCGGCTTAAACCGGGCATTGCCACCACCCGCAACGCCATCGCACTATTGAAATACCTGGGCTATCCTCAGGAAATAATCGAGGCAGCCCTGAACGAACCGCCAGCTGACGTTAAATACGGCGATTAAGCGGACCGGTTATACCGGGACAGGCCTCCCGTCTTCATTCGTAACAAAGCTGAGATTGACTTATAATGAAAGTAACTTCAAACGGGAGGTTGAGATGCAAGCACTTATCCTGGTAGGCGGTGAAGCTACCCGTCTGCGCCCTTTGACCTGTCATATGCCCAAAGCAATGGTACCCATTATGAACATCCCCTTTTTACAGCACGTCCTCGCCTACCTGAGAGGACACGGCGTCAATGAGGTCGTACTGGCCCAGGGACATCTGCCCAAAGCGATGGACGATTACTTCCAGGACGGCAGCCGCTTCCAGACCCGTCTGACCTATTCCCTGGAACACCAACCGTTGAACACCGCAGGAGCGGTTAAAAACGCCGAAAAACACTTGAAAGAGCGTTTTTTCGTTTTAAACGGCGATATCTTCACCGACCTGGACCTGAGCGCCATGCTGCAATTTCATCTGGAGCATAAGGCAAAGGTAACTATTGCGCTGACTCCCGTGGAGGACCCCACAGCCTACGGCATCGTAGAGACAGAACAGGACGGCAGAGTGAAGCGCTTCGTGGAAAAACCTTCCCGTGACCAGGTCACCACCAATATGATCAACGCCGGCGTGTATATCCTGGAAAACGAGATTTTACAGAGCATTCCCGCCGATACCAACTACAGCTTTGAAAGGCAGCTTTTCCCCGAACTGCTGCAAAGAGGCGAGGCTTTCTACGCCTATTCCTCACATTCTTACTGGATCGATATCGGCAAGCCGGATACCTATCTGCAGACCCACAAAGACCTGCTGACCGGCAAAAGCCGCAACTACCGCCTGGACGGTCAAGAGAATATCAGTACCGGCAGCGGCTGTGAAATCGACTCAAATGCTCAACTGACAGGACCTATCCTGCTGGGAGA
Source organism: Dehalococcoidales bacterium (assembly GCA_034429955.1). GTDB lineage: Bacteria > Chloroflexota > Dehalococcoidia > Dehalococcoidales > UBA3254 > DATIKD01. The sequence continues at coordinate 1,367 of DAOUFH010000125.1, read as the reverse complement.
GCACTGCCGGATAGAAGCCGGAGCACGGTTGAAGGGGCCGCTGGTGATCGGCGCCAACAGCTTTATCGGCGCCGAAAGCCTGCTGGAAAGCTCGGTACTGTGGACAGGCGTAACAATCGGCACCGGCGCGGTCATCAAAGACTCGCTGGTAGCCAATGATTGCCGTCTGGGAGCGGAGAGCGTAACTGAAAATTCAGTCATCGGCCGCTGTGTTAACTTAGCTAAAAAGACCCGACTGGGCAGCGGCAGCCGTCTCTGGCCGGAATAACCTAAATTTCTATATTACTAGGTATTCAGATGTTAGTTCTTCCGTTAACTAGCTGTTATTTCGCCAAAATAACCAAGCAACACAAGCACCAGCGAAAATTTGAACCCAATAGTTCAGAAATTCTGCCTGATTGATATGACCCAATAAGAAAGCAAGGCAAAAAAACATTAAAATTATGAAATTGGGATCGGTTGGGTTGCTCATTTTTCCCTCCTTTAAAATAAAAATAAAGAAGGCAACGCGAATATTCGCGTTGCCTTCCGAGTCCGCCTCTTAGACGTTTACAAATGTATTATAACATTTTCTAAAGCGACAATAAATTTGGTTCTTTGCCTTAAAGCTGAATCTGCCTTATAATATCAAATGGTGAAATTGAGATGATTGAACAACTTGAAAAGATCGCCCACAGATTCGATGAGCTGACCAACCAGATGGCTTCGCCCGAGGTGCTGTCTGATCCCAAACAGCTCCAGGCACTGGCTAAAGAACGTGCTGACATCGAGGAACTGGCCAATAAAATCAACGAATACAAGAGCGTTTTGAAATCAATTGAGGATACTCGCAGCCTGGTAAATGACGGCAGCGACCCCGAGATGCAAGAGATGGCCCGGGAAGAGCTGAAAACCTTGCAGGAGAAAGAGGCTGAGTTGGAACAGGAGCTGAAAGAGGCCCTGGTACCCAAAGACCCCAACGATGACAAAAACGTCATCATGGAAATCCGGGCCGGGACCGGCGGCGATGAAGCCGCTATCTTCGCAGCGGACCTTTTCCGCATGTATTCCCGTTATGCCCAGGAAAGACGCTGGACGGTGGAAATCCTGTCCGTCAGCGAGGGCGGCGAGGCCGGCTATAAAGAAATTATCTTTGAGGTGCGGGGTAAAGGCGCCTACAGCCGCCTGAAATTCGAGCGGGGGGTACACCGCGTACAGCGGGTACCGGTGACTGAAGCCTCCGGCCGTATTCATACCTCAACTGCCACGGTAGCCGTACTGGCTGAAGCCGACGAAGTGGATATCGATATCAATGAAGCCGATTTGCGCATTGATATTTTTCACAGCAGCGGAGCGGGCGGACAGAATGTCAATAAAGTCGCTACCGC
>DAOUFH010000124.1:0-2209 GCA_034429955.1 Dehalococcoidales bacterium | reverse complement strand
ATCAGTTTCCCGGCAGCTTTTCCAGGGCTGCTCTGGCAGCGGCGGTTTCGGCCGCTTTTTTGCTTTTACCGCTGCCGCAGCCCAGCACTTCTTCCCCGGCCCGCACTTCTACTACGAAGCGGCGGTCATGGTCGGGGCCGCTGGTTTCCAGCAGGTGGTAGACCGGAGTAATCTGACTGCGGGCCTGCATCATCTCCTGCAGACGGGACTTGTAGTTGGCTCCTGCCACCATATCGGCCTGAGCGTGCAGTTCCGGCCCGAAGATGCGCAGAATGAATTCCTGGGCTGCGTTCAGACCCTGGTCGAGGTAGATGGCGGCAATCAGGGATTCGAAAGCGCCGGCCAGGTTGATCGGTTTGAGCCGTCCGCCGCCGTTTTCTTCTCCGATGCCCAGATAAAGGAAATTACCCAGCTCTATCCGTCCGGCTAGCTGGGCCAACATTTCCCGGCGAACCAGAGCGGCGCGCAGTCGCGTCAATTCCCCCTCAGGCGCTTCAGGAAGGTCGTGGTACAGCTTTTCGGCAATAACCAGCCCTAACACTGCATCGCCCAGGAATTCCAGCCTTTCGTAGGAAACAGGGGCCTTGTCCGGATTTTCATTAACGTAGGAGCTGTGGACCAGTGCCAGTCTCAGCAGAGCGGGCTCCCTGAATTTGAGGCCGATGTTAGATTGAAGTTGTTTTAGATCTGACAAAATCGAACCGCCGGTAATCTCTGAATTGGTTTATTGATATAAGTCTAACGGGTCTGTTTGCGCCGTATTTGACTGAAAACGGACAGGGCGCCTTCCAGAACCGGCATCTCTACACAGTATGAGACCCTCACGTAGCCGGCCGCGGAATACAGCGAGCCGGGCATCACAAAAACATGCTGCTTTTTCAGTTCGGTTACCCAGGCCGCCTCGTCTGTATCGGGTGATCCCAGCAGGAAGAAAAAGCCTCCCTGAGGCAGGACGAGTTCGTAGCCCAGTTCTTTCAAAGCAGTCCCAATAAAGTCACGCCGTGCGCGATAAGAGTCGATATCCAGTGTGTTGTCCTCTACGCCGCGCACCACATTCTGCATCAGAGCCGGAGCGTTGACGAAGCCCAGTGTCCGGTTGGCATGAATCAGGCCGCCTACCACCGTTTTGCTATCCTCACAAAGCGGACTGACGGCGGTGTAACCGATGCGCTCGCCGGGAATGGAAAGCTCCTTGGAGTAAGAACTGACGATGATGGTGTGAGGGTAGTGCTTGAGAATCCAGGGACAGGTACCTTCACCATAATAAAATTTACGGTAGCTGTCATCGCTGACCGTGTAAATTCGTGTACTGAAAGCTGCGCTGCGGCGTTTGATAATCCCGGCGATAGCTTCCAGAGTCTGCTCCGGGTAGACTGCTCCGCTGGGATTATTGGGTGTGTTCAGGATTACCAGTTTGGTCCTGGGAGTGAGTGCAGCTTCGAAAACATCCAGGTCGGGCAGGAAATCGCGGCCGCAGGGTATGATGCGGGCGGTACCGGCGTGGTTGCTGACGTAGGCTTCGTAGTCATAGGCCAGGGGCGCGAAGAGCACCACTTCCTCGCCGGGATTCAGCACTGCTTTCAAGGCCATGTTGAGGGCACCGGTGGCGCCGCTGGTCATAATCACTTCAGCCTGGCTGAAATTGAGACCGGTCTGCTGTTTAAGTTCGGCAGCTATCCGGCTGCGGGTGTCGGTGTAGCCGGCATTTTCCATATAGCGGTGCAAACCGTTGTGCGGTATTTCAAAAAGCTGCTGCAGAGACAGGTTGAAAGAGGCGGGAGGCTCCAGTATAGGATAGTCCGGGGTCAGATCGAAAACTTTATCAGCGCCCAGACGGGCACTCTGAGCCGCGGCTTCCTTCTGCAGATTCTGCACTATGGCATCTCTCTGTATCCCTTTTCTCACAAGCTCGGAAATCGGCATTTTACCCTCTCATAGACCGGCATTATATTCAAAAATCCTGTTCGGAAACAGGACTATTATAACACAGGACTCGGCCAAAACGGAAAAAAGTACCAGGTCTGCAGCGTAATAAAAAACTCCCTGAACTGTATACAGTTCAGGGAGTTCGAAAAAGCAGAAAAAGACGGCTATTATTCTATGGACTTGATCAGGTTAGCCATCTCGATGGCGGTCAGAGCGGCTTTGGTGCCTTCATTGCCCTGCTTGGTACCGGCCCGTTCGATGGCCTGTTCCAGGGTATCGGCGG
>DAOUFH010000123.1:0-12713 GCA_034429955.1 Dehalococcoidales bacterium | reverse complement strand
TGATGAATTCTTCGCCGATTATTTTACGCTTGGTTTCAGGGTCGGTTACCCCTTTGAGCTTATGGATAAAACGGTCTGAGGATTTGGACAGGACTACGTCGACCCCCAGATTTTTGTGGAAGGTGTTAAAGGTGGTGACGACTTCATTTTTACGCATCATACCGTGGTCTACAAATATACAGGTCAACTGCTTACCGATGGCGCGGTGGATCAAAGTGGCGGCGACGGATGAATCGACTCCGCCGGACAGCCCGCAAATAACCTTGCCTTCGCCGACCTGCTGCCTGATGCGGATGATACTTTCATCGATAAAGTTACCGATAGTCCAGTTACCTTTACAGCGGCATACGTTGAAAAGGAAATTTTTTAAGATATTTTTGCCTTCCGGAGTGTGGACCACTTCCGGATGAAATTGCAGTCCGTATATACCCTGGTTGTTGCCCATTACCGCAACAGGGGTATTTTCGGTATAAGCCAGCGATTCAAAACCGGGCGGCAGATTGACGATCCTGTCGCCGTGGCTCATCCATACCGTTAAAGTGTCGGGAATATCTTCAAAAAGAGGGGAATTCAGTTTACTGAGGTGCAGTACAGCGTGTCCATATTCTTTCTGGGTTCCCTGGGAGACCTGTCCGCCCAGTTGATGGGTGACGGCCTGCATGCCATAGCAGATGCCCAGTACCGGTAAATGGCTTTCATAGACATAGCTGGGCGCCAGAGGCGCATCGGTATCATAAACACTGGAAGGTCCGCCGGATAAAATAAAACCTTTGGGATTTAAAGCGGCAATTTTTTCCCAGGTAGTGGTATGCGGCAGCAACTCACAATAGACTTGAAGTTCGCGTATCCTGCGTGCGATGAGCATGCTGTACTGGGAACCGAAATCAATGATAACAATAGCTTCTCGTTCTGGTCCGCTATCAGGTGTTTTGGCCTCTACAGGCCGTTTCCCAGTTTTTTCTTCAGCAATTTCAAGGTAGGTGGATACTTCGACGTCATTACTGACTGTGACACGGTGACTCTGATCAGAGGTCAAATTACGCGTATTCCCTACTGCGTCCATTATATACAAAGCTTACCATTGTGCTATACTGACGTCAAGTGGTTTAGGCGGCTGCTCAAGGCTAAAAACGGCCTTACCGGGGGTCTGGAAGAGCCGGCGGTCCGACCAAAATTATAATAAATTAAGTCCGTTTAAAACGGATGCAGAAAGGTAAGGGTATATTTATGCAAGACGATTTGCCAGTAAAAAGTATGCAACAAATAGAAAAAGGGGTTGAAATCCTGCGCAAAGGCGGTGTGATTGCTTTTCCGACCGATACCGTCTTCGGACTGGGGGCGGGAATATATAAAGAGGAAGCCCTGGCCAGAATATTCAAAATTAAGCAAAGAGCTCAGAATATATCGTTACCGGTATTGCTCTCGGATGTGGGACAGATACATGAAGTAGCTATGGACCTGCCCTCTTACGGTTGGCGATTAATAGATTGTTTCTGGCCGGGAGCACTCACACTGATAGTGTTTCGCACCAGGGTTATCAAAGACATTATCTCCAACGGAGGGGACACTGTGGCTATCCGCATGCCGGACCATCCGGTGCCCTATCATCTTATCAAGGGCTGCGGGATGCCTCTGATCGGTACCAGTGCGAATCTCAGCGGGCAACCTTCAGTGATTACAGCACAGGCGGTCAAGCAGCAATTGGGAGACAGCGTGGATATGATAGTGGAAGGCGGTCCTGACCCTAAAGGCATAGAATCCACGATTCTGGATATAACCGGCGAGGTACCGGTACTTATTCGTGAAGGCAGTATTGCCAAATCCGTGATAGAAAAAGTGGTCGGCAAGTTGTCATAACAAATACCGGCCAGGCTTGATTTTAATCATCGGGGGTTGTATGAATATCGCAGTCGGTACGGACCACAGGGGATTGGACTACAAACTGTTTGTAATCAATATCTTGAAGAAATTACAGCATAATCCGATTGATTGCGGTACTTATTCTACCGCTGCGGTGGACTACCCTGACATCGCCAGGCAGGTCTGTGACAGGGTTTTAAAGGGACAGGCCGATTACGGCATATTGATATGCGGTACCGGTATCGGCATGAGTATAGCCGCCAATAAAATCAAAGGCATCCGGGCCGGACTGGTCTGGGATACTTTCGGTGCCGAACGCAGCCGGCTGCATAATAACGCCAATGTGCTGTGTCTGGGGGCAGAGCGTGGTGAAGAGGGAGTGGCGGAGATTATCTCCGTCTTTTTAAAAACTCCTTTCGAAGGGGGACGACACCAGAAAAGACTGGACAAGATTACCGGGCTGGAACAAGACTGTAATTAAATTTGACAAAAGGCATTTTTCCGTAATAAAATTAAAAAATAAATCAATGAGGAAATTGAACGGTTACTATGAAGCCAGATAATCGGAACACCAGACTCGCCCTTATCGTTATTGTCGCACTTACGTGCGATGGGTTTGGTGTGTGCCCGGTTAGATAACGATAAGAAAACAGGTATAGAGAGAACATCAAGCCCAGGAAAACAATCCTGGGCTTTTATTTTTTGAATCGGGACCGTCAAGCAGTATGAAAATCAGAGGCCTAAAAAGAGGTTTGACAAGCCTGAAGTGCTATGCTATTTTGGGTGTGTGGTTTAAGCCGGAAATGATATAAGGGGTAGACCGTCCTTTAGAGGGCGATTATTTTTTATATTGCCATTTAGAATCGAAAGGAAGGAATCGCATGAAAAGTGACTCGATAAAAAAAGGTATTGAAAGAGCTCCGCACCGGTCTCTGTTATATGCGCTGGGCTGTGTGCGCAGCGACTTTGAAAAACCTTTTGTGGGAATCGTTAACAGCTACACGGAAATCGTTCCCGGTCACATGCATCTGGATAAAATCTCCCAGGCGGTTAAAGACGGGGTAAGAGCCGCCGGAGGTGTCCCTTTTGAATTTAATACCATCGCGGTTTGTGACGGCATAGCCATGAACCATGCCGGTATGAAGTACAGTTTACCCTCGCGTGAACTGATAACCGATTCCATTGAAATTATGGCCAGCGCGCATGCTTTTGACGCGCTGGTTTTTATTCCCAACTGTGATAAAGTGGTGCCCGGCATGTTAATGGCAGCGCTGAGGCTGAATTTGCCGTCCATATTCGTCAGCGGAGGGCCGATGCTGGCCGGTAAACTGGCGACAGCCGAAGGAATGAAAACCGTGGATTTGAATTCTACCTTTGAAGCGGTCGGCAAGGCCGCGGCGGGTAAGATCACCGAAGCGGAACTATACGATCTGGAAGAGGCTACCTGTCCGGGCTGCGGCAGCTGCTCGGGTATGTTTACAGCCAATACCATGAACTGTATGACGGAAGTGCTGGGTATGGGACTGTCAGGCAACGGCACTATTCCGGCCGTCGATATCAAGAGGATTCGTCTGGCCAAAGAAGCCGGCAGCCGGGTCATCGAACTGCTGGAAGAAAATCTGCGGCCGCGCGATATCATCACCCGGGAGTCCATTCACAATGCCTTCACCGTCGATATGGCGCTGGGCGGCAGCTCGAATACCGTCCTGCATATGACCGCCATCGCACATGAAGCCGGAGTAGATTTCCCTTTGAGCGCTATCAATGAGATAAGTGAAAAGACGCCTTATCTGTGTAAACTGAGTCCGGCCGGGGAACACCATATCGAAGATTTGAACCGGGCCGGCGGTATACCCGCGGTTATGCAGCAGATCGAGCCTTTACTGAATACCGGGCTCAAGACGGTATCGGGTAAGACGGTCAAGGAAATCATAGACGGCGCCAGAGTCAATGACGACAGCGTGATTCACTCGATTAATACAGCTTATTCCCAGAAAGGCGGGACGGCCATCTTGTTCGGTAATCTGGCTCCTGAAGGAGCGGTAGTTAAGAGAGCTGCAGTTGCCCCTGAGATGATGACGCATCAGGGCCCGGCCAGGGTCTTTGATTCAGAGGATGAAGCCACCAAGGCTATCCTGTCCGGCACTATCAAGTCCGGCGATGTGGTGGTGATCCGCTATGAGGGGCCTAAAGGCGGACCGGGCATGCGTGAAATGCTGACCCCGACCTCGATTATCGCCGGTATGGGACTGGATAAAACGGTGGCCTTGATTACGGACGGGCGTTTTTCCGGTGCTACCCGCGGAGCGTCCATCGGCCATGTTTCGCCTGAGGCTGCGGCGCGCGGCCCTATCGCCGCAGTGCAAAACGGCGACATTATAAAAATCGATATCCCGAATTACAAACTGGAAATAGCTTTAAGTGCTGAAGAGATCAGGAAAAGGCTTGCCAGCGTTCCCCAATTCGAAGCGAGATTCAAGACCGGATATCTGGGCAGATATACCGAGAATGTCACTTCAGCCAGTACGGGAGCGGTATTTACAAAATAAACTGTCAAAACAGGTAATCTTAAATAAACCGGAGCAACAAAATGAAATTAACTGGCGCACAGATTTTATGTGAGAGTTTGCTGAAAGAGGGTGTCGACATCATGTTCGGTTATCCCGGCGGCGTAGTGTTACCGCTTTTCGACACCTTTCCGCAATATCCGGACCTGAAACATATACTGGTCAGACATGAACAGGGTGCTGCTCATGCTGCGGACGGTTATGCCCGGGCCACCGGCAAAGTAGGTGTCTGCCTGGCCACTTCCGGGCCGGGCGCTACCAACCTGGTGACCGGCATCGCCAATGCTCATCTGGACTCTGTGCCCATGGTCGCTATCACCGGTCAGGTGGCGCGTCCTTTCATCGGTAAAGATGCCTTCCAGGAAGTCGATATCACAGGCATCACACTGCCTATCACCAAGCATAACTACCTGGTGCTGGATACTGCCGATTTAGCCAGAGTTATCAAAGAAGCTTTTTATCTGGCCAGGACCGGCAGGCCGGGCCCTGTTTTGATAGATATACCGAAAGATGTCTTCATCGAAAAGGCCGAATATAACTATCCGGCCAGCGTCTGTTTGCATGGTTATAATCCCACTGTAAACGGGAATTCCGCCCAGATTAAAAAAGCCGCCGAGGTCATCAACCATGCCTCCAAGAAACCTTTAATCCTGGCCGGCAGAGGCGTGATAATCTCCGGTGCTTTCCAGGAATTGAAACAGCTGGCTGAGACCGCCCAGATTCCGGTGGTGACCACTCTGCTGGGCATAGGTTCATTCCCCGAATCTCATTCACTCAGCTATGGGATGATTGGCATGCACGGCATGGTCTACGCCAACTGGGCGATCGATGCCTCGGATTTGATTATAGCGGTCGGTATGCGCATGGACGACCGCGCTACTTCCAAGTTCAATGAATTTGCACCGAATGCCAGGATTATTCATATTGACATCGACCCGGCTGAAATAGGTAAGAATGTCAGAGTCGATATCCCCATCGTCGGCGATGTCAAGAATGTACTGACGCCTTTATTGAAATTAATCCAACCGGCTGAGCATCTGGACTGGCTGCATCAGCTGGATAACTGGCGCAAGGATCATCCTATTGTCAGCAACCGGATACGGAATGCCAAACAACTGTTGCCACAATTTGTGGTCAGGAAAATTTATGAAGTCACCAAGGGCCAGTCTATCGTGGTGGCCGGCGTGGGACAGCACCAGATGTGGGCTGCCCAGCACTACTGGTTCGACAAACCCAATTCATTTATAACCTCGGGCGGGTTGGGCACCATGGGTTACGAACTGCCTGCTGCGATGGGCGTCAAGGCCGGCAAACCGGAGGATATAGTCTGGTGTATTTGCGGTGACGGCGGCTTCCAGATGACCATGCATGAACTGGGTACCATCGCTCAGGAGAGACTGGGCGTCAAGATCGCAATTTTAAATAACGGTTATCTGGGCATGGTCAGACAGTGGCAGGAACTGTTCTATGAGAAACGTTATGTGGCTACCCCGCTGAGCGGACCTGATTTTGTTAAAATGGCAGAAGCCTATGATATCCCGGCCTTAAGAATCGAGCATAAAATAGATGTGATACCGGCGATTGAAAAGGCCCTGGAGACTGAAGGGCCGTTTTTGATCGATTTCAGAGTTGAACCGGAGGAAAACGTCTACCCTATGGTCCCTTCCGGTGAGGCCTTATCGAAAGTATTAGAAGAACCCCAGAAAGAGGTACATGTATGGTCACAACAAAACACACCTTAGTCGCTCTGGTCGAAGACAATCCGGGCGTTCTGAACCGTATGGTAAGCCTGTTCAGGAGAAGAGGTTTCAATATTGCCAGCATCGCAGTCGGCAGCAGTGAAACCCCGGGCTTTTCCAAGGTTACCTTTGTGGTTGACGGCTCGCTGGATATGGTGGAGCAGGTTAGAAAACAGCTGATGGCTAAAGTGGTTGAAATCGTCAGGGTCTCCGATATCACTGACGAGCCCATTGTTATCAGGGAACTGGCTTTGGTTAAGGTCAAAGCCCCTCCCGGCAGCCGCAGCGAGATTATACAAATGGTAGATATTTTCCGGGCCGCTATTGTGGATGTCTCACCCGATTCATTGACGATTGAAATTACCGGAAACGAAGATAAAATTGAATCCCTGCTGTCTCTGGTCAGACCGTTCGGAATCAAGGAAATAACCAGGACCGGTCGTATCGCCATGGTCCGCGGCAGTTCCAGTGAAGAAGAAATAGTCAAAACCGTTAACGAAGAAAAAGCGCAAGGGAATGATTGAGTCGGAAGACTATAAGGAGGGCGTGCAAGATGTCTTGTATCGATAACTTTTACAATCTGCAGCGGTATAACGTTGCCAGCCTGCCGGCAGGCTGCCCGGCCCTCTCCCTTACCCGCGCCCTGAGAGCCGGATAAGATCAGCTCTGCAGGGTCATTCGTACGGTTATTGAAATATTTTTAGAATTGAGGCGAAATGATGGATAAGGTCATTATTTTTGATACAACTTTAAGAGACGGCGAGCAGGCCGCCGGCGGTACTTTGAATATTCAGGAAAAACTGGAGATCGCCAAACAACTGGAAAAACTGAATGTGGACGTGATAGAAGCCGGATTCCCGGCCAGTTCACCCGGCGATTTCGAAGCTGTAAAACTAATCGCTGAAAACGTCCGTAAACCTATAATCTGTGCTCTGTCGCATGCCAGTCCGCAGGCTATTGATAAAGCCTGGGAGGCTGTTAAAGGTGCGGCTCATCCCCGGATTCATATTTTCCTGTCGTCTTCCGATATTCATATCATGCACCAGTTGAAGAAGAGCCGGGATGAGATACTGGAAACCTCCCGTAAGATGGTCGCCAGGGCTAAAGAGTATACCCCGGATATCGAGTTTTCTCCGATGGACGCCAGCCGTACCGACCCTCAATATTTATACCAGATTGTTGAAGCGGTTATCTCGGCCGGAGCGACTACGGTCAATATTCCCGATACCGTCGGCTATGCCATTCCGAGTGAATGGGGAGAGCGCATCGGCGGACTGTTCAAAAACGTGCCGAATATCAAACAGGCCGTGATAAGCGTGCACTGTCACAATGACCTGGGTCTGGCCGTAGCCAACAGCCTGGAAGCGGTGCGCGTCGGCGCCCGTCAGGTGGAATGCACGGTTAACGGTATCGGCGAGAGAGCCGGCAATGCTTCTCTGGAAGAAGTAGTGATGTCTTTACGTACACGCAAAGACCATTTCAATCTGACCACGGACGTCGAGTCCACTCAGATTTACAGCACCAGCCGTCTGGTCAGCGAGCTGACCGGTTTCATGGTCCAGCCTAACAAGGCTGTGGTGGGAGCCAATGCCTTCCGTCATCAGTCCGGCATTCATCAGGATGGCGTTATCAAACTGGCGGCTACCTATGAAATTATGGACCCCAAGGATATCGGGATTTCCTCCAACAGCCTGGTACTGGGCAAACTGAGCGGCCGGCATGCTTTCAAGGAGAGACTGGCCGAGTTGGGTTACAGCCTGGACGAAGATGATTTGAACAGAGCTTTTCAGGCTTTCAAGGACCTGGCTGATAAAAAGAAGGATGTCACCGATAAAGATATCGAGACGGTAGTGGCGCAGGAAAAACGGACCGTTTCGGAAGTCTATCATCTGGATATGATACAGGTATCCTGCGGTAACGGACTGCCTACGGCTTCCGTGAGGTTAATAGGACCTGATAATAAAGTGCTGGCGGATGCTTCACTGGGCACCGGGCCGGTGGATGCCGTCTATAAGGCTATCAACCGCATAGTCTGCGTGGCCAATAATCTGACCGAGTTCAGCGTCAAATCGGTGACTCAAGGCATAGATGCTCAGGGTGAGGTGCTGATAAGGATTGAAAGCGATGGTGTCAGTTATACCGGACGCGGGGCCGATACCGATATAATCGTGGCTTCGGCCAAAGCTTATATGAATGCCTTGAACCGCCTGCTGTTTGTTAAAAGCGGTATGAAGAAATAAAGTGAATTTAGAATAGGCAAGACTGGTTTTGGAGAGTAATGAATTATGATGACGTTAGCTGAAAAGATACTGGCTGTCCACTCCGGTAAGAAGGAGGTCAGCGCCGGTGAATTCATTAATTGCAAAGTGGATATGGTGCTTTCCAACGATATCACTGCCCCGATTGCAATTAGAGAGTTCCGTAAACTGGGAGTAAAGGTATTCGACCCTAAAAAAATAGTGATGGTACCCGACCATTTTGTGCCCAACAAGGATATCAATTCCGCCGAGCAGGCCAAGCTGATGCGCGAGTTTGCCCGGGAGACCGGAATTTTATATTTCGATGTCGGCAGAATGGGCATCGAACATGTCTTGCTGCCTGAACAGGGGATTGTATTACCGGGTGATGTTGTGGTGGGTGCTGATTCTCATACCTGCACCTATGGCGCCATCGGCGCTTTTGCCACCGGTATGGGATCCACCGATATCGCTATGGCTATGGCTACCGGTGATGTCTGGATGAAGGTCCCGCCGACCATTAAATTCAATTTTCACGGCAAGCTGAAAAAATGGGTCAGCGGCAAAGACCTGATCCTGTATACTATCGGTCAAATCGGTGTCGACGGAGCGCTGTATGCTTCCATGGAATTCGACGGAGAAGCCATCGATAATCTGTCCATGAGCGGGCGGTTCACAATCGCCAATATGGCTATCGAAGCCGGCGGCAAGGCCGGTCTGTTCAAGGTCGACCAGAAAACCCTGGATTACGTCAATCCCAGGGCCAAACGCCGGTTCACAGTCTACAGTGCGGATAAAGGCGCCAATTACGCCAAAGTATATGATTGGGACGCTGCCAAAATCGAGCCTCAGGTGGCGGCTCCCCATCTGCCTTCCAATACCCGGGCCGTCAGTGAATTCAAGACTGTTGCCGTAGACCAGTCGGTCATCGGCAGCTGCACTAACGGTCGTCTGGAGGACCTGGAGATAGCTGCGGGAATATTGAAAGGCAAGAAGGTCAATCCCAAAGTCCGCTGTATCGTCATCCCCGGTACACAGCAGGTTTATATGGAAGCCATGAAAGCCGGGCTGCTGGAGATATTCATCAACGCCGGGGCAGCGGTGAGCACTCCCACCTGCGGCCCCTGTCTGGGCGGTTATATGGGAGTACTGGCGGCAGGCGAGAAAGCGGTTTCAACCACCAACAGAAATTTTGTGGGACGTATGGGCAGCACCAAATCCGAAGTCTACCTGGCCAATCCGGCGGTAGCCGCAGCCAGCGCTATTGCGGGTTATATCGTCTCACCGGATGATTTATAGAAAATGAAGAATCAGCATTTTGGGGAAAATCGGGACTTATTGAAATTCGACCTGGTCAGTCAGATAACCGGCAGCGGACTGGTGAAACAGTTCGTGTATGTGCCGATGCTGACGCCTGACGAGGACGGCGTCGGCTCTGAAAACATTTGCCGGCATGAGTCCACCGGCGGCCTGGACAATCAGGGGCTGCTGGACTTTCTGGACGGCTGTATAATCAACGAAAAACGCCGGGTAGGCGAACTGGAAAGCTATTTTACCACTGACAGTGTCAGGGCGATAGTTTATAATAAAGACCGGATTTTTACCCATGCAGACCGGAAAGCTTATTTTGCCGGGATAGATACGGGTCTTTTAGAGGACTCTCTAATCTTGCTGGACCCCGATAAAGGACTTGAGGAAGACCGGAACGACGACGGCAATCTTTTATTATCAGAGGTCAGGGATATCTATAATAAAATGAGCGACAGCTCGATATTGATGTTCACCCAGAAATTCCCTTATGACCTTTATAAAGAATATCTGGCGATGCGTATTGCGGAGATAAAAGACCAGATTCCCTTCTCTCAACCGGTCAGCCTGGACGATCTGGATACTATCCTTTTCTTTTTAACCCGGGATGATCTGACTCTGAGCCGTTTGATTCAGATATTGAAGGACTATACTCAGAAATATGCCAGAAAAGTGGAAGCGAAATAACCACGATCGGACCCTGTGAATATTTGGAGGCAAAGATGAAGTTAAAAGGACAGGTTTTTAAATATGGTTCGAACGTCGATACAGACGTGATAATTCCGGCCAGATATCTTAATGTATCCGACCCGCAGGAGTTGGCCAAACACTGCATGGAAGATATCGATGCCGATTTTGTCAAAAAGGTTAAAAAAGGCGATATAATATTGGCTGATGCCAATTTCGGTTGCGGTTCTTCACGTGAGCATGCGCCGCTGGCGATAAAGACGGCTGGAGTATCCTGTGTTATAGCCCGCAGCTTTGCGCGTATTTTTTTCCGCAATGCCATCAATATCGGACTGCCTTTGCTGGAATGTGAGGAGTGCGTTGAAAATACCGGCAGCGGAGATATCCTGGAAGTCGATCTGGACAATGGAAAAATTACCAATGTTACTAATGGAAAAGTTTTTACTGCCAAACCCTATCCGGAATTTATGTCTGAATTGATCAAAGCCGGCGGTCTGGTGGAATATACGAAGAATAGATTAGCAGTAAGGAGAAGCTAAATTGAAATTTAAACTGGCGTTATTACCTGGTGATGGAGTCGGCCCCGATGTCCTGGCCGAGGGTGTTAAAGTTCTGGAAGCTGTGGGCAAGAAATTTGGGCATAGTTTTGAATTAACAACCGGTTTGATCGGCGGGGTGGCGATTGAAGCTGAAGGCGTTGGTTTATCTGATGATACGTTGGCGATGTGCAAAAGCAAAGATGCCGTGCTGTTCGGTGCGGCCGGGGATCCCCGCTACGATGCTCCGACGGCCAAGGTACGTCCGGAAGACGGTATTCTGGCTATTCGTAAAGGACTGGGACTGTTCGCTAACTTAAGACCGGTCAAACTGTACCCTCAGTTGCTGGGAGCTACTCCCTTGAAACAGGACCTGGTCAAAGGTACCGATTTTATTGTGGTCAGGGAACTTACCGGAGGACTCTATTTCGGGCGTCCCAAGCGGCAATGGACGACCTCCAGAGGTCGCCGGGCTGTCGATACCATGTCGTATTCCGAGCAGGAAGTTGAGCGCATCGTTAAGGTCGGTTTTGAACTGGCCCGCGGCCGCCGTAAAAAACTGGTCTCGGTGGATAAAGCCAATATTTTGCAGACCTCCCGTTTGTGGAGACAGGTAGCGCACGAAGTGGCCCAGCAATATCCCGATGTCGAAATCAGCGATATGCTGGTCGATACCTGTACTATGAGATTTATCCAGAGTCCGACGGCTTTCGATGTAGTAGTGACGGAGAACACCTTCGGCGATATTATAACAGATGAAGCCTCCACCCTGACCGGCTCGATGGGTATGATGCCCTCTGCCAGCCTGGGCGGTATTCCGGCACCCGGTAAACGTATTATGGGACTGTACGAGCCTATCCATGGCAGTGCGCCCAAATATGCCGGACAGAACAAAGTCAATCCCATTGCCACTATCATGAGTGTGGCCATGATGTTCCGTTATTCACTGGACCTGGAGACTGAGGCTAAAATCATCGAAACTGCAGTCTTAGATATCCTGAATGACGGTTACCGCACCTATGATATTATGTCTGACGGCTGCCAGAAGGTCGGCACCTCTGAAATGGGAGATGTCATCGTTAAAAAGATCAACAGTTATAAATAAGGGAGAACTAAAGGGGTTGGTGATGGCTCAGCTGGTCCGGATATATGATACAACACTGCGAGATGGAGCCCAGAGAGAGGGAATTTCCTATTCTCTGGCTGACAAGCTGCATATTGTGCAAAAATTGGACGAGCTGGGCGTCTATTATATCGAGGGCGGTTGGCCCGGCTCCAATCCTAAAGACGCCGAGTTTTTTGTTCAGGTTGCCAGGCTGCAGCTGAATACTGCACGCGTTGCCGCCTTCGGTTCCACCCGTAAACCCGATACCTCGGCAGAGAGCGATGCCAATTTGAAAGCGCTGCTGGATACCGGAATGCCGATTGCGACGCTGGTCTGTAAGAACTCGTTGCCTCAGGTTACTCAGGTTCTGCGCACTTCCGCCCAGGAGAACCTGAATATGATTGCCGATTCAGTCAGATTTCTGGTACGGAACGGCATGGAAGTCTTTTATGACGCCGAGCACTATTTCGATGGCTATAAAGACAATCAAGAATATGCCTTGCAATGCCTGCGCACGGCTGTAGAGGCCGGAGCCTCTGCCCTGGTGTTGTGCGATACCAACGGTGGAGCTTTGCCGGATGAAGTGGCCGAGGCTACCCTGGCGGCCTGTGAGATATCCGGCAAAGTCCAGGTAGGTATTCATGCTCATAACGACAGCGGATTAGGCGTAGCCA